>NZ_AAWS01000009.1 GCF_000169175.1 Microscilla marina ATCC 23134 | reverse complement strand
TTTTTTTTACTTGGGTTTGACCCAACTGAGCTAGTAATGACTCACAATAAGCAGGTAAAGTAGGCATTTTTGACCCTAAATTTAAAACATTTGCAACTCTTCCCTAATCTGTAGAGTTTTCAGAAAAGAGCTGTTCTTTTTATTCGAATATGCTACATTTGAAGCATAAACGATATAAATAGTGATTTTTTAAACATCTAAATACTTATTGATATATCATTTATGCTTTTATCCAAGCAAAGCCCCACTGGTGCACATTTTAATGTGTTCCTTTTTTCTACGAGCATTTAATAATGCGGTTACGAAGCAAACTAAATATTGATTATTAGAAAGTGAAAGCCGAGTCATTTGTCTATAGCTTTTTTATGAATAAGTCTGTCTAGTTTTTACATCTCTCAGCAAAGCATCCAGATTATATAAAATGCATTCTCTGCCTTTTTCGGAGAGTGGGGAATGCATTTGTTTCTTTCAGCCCCGCTGGAGTAAGTCGCCTCGGATGCGCCGTCTTACTCAATATAGATTAAGTTAAAATCAGCTTGCTTGTACCACTCAATGGTACAAAGTTAGAGGTGGTGACCGTACCAATGCGTGCGAAGAATTGACATATTACACACCTCACGGCAAACGTACTTGTATACCGCTGATTTGTTTGATATACTATTTTTTCTTGTCAACAAAGTTACAGGTGAAAAGTACCAGGCATAGCTCACTATTAAAGCTGGCCTACCCCTCCTGCACCATCATTGCCCCATTGATCTTGCGCACAATCTCCTGTACAATCAAATCGGCCGATTGCTGCACCTCTTGACCTTTGGCATCCAGGTTGTTGATACTGTCTACATTCATCCCGATGATGTTGCCAATGGTAATGTTGATGTTTACTTGTTTGCTGCCTCCCCCCGTGATTTTATTCATGCCACTCGCACTGGTGGTAGCATCGCTGCCACCAGTGGGACTTGCCTTGGTTTTACCCGGCGTTTTGGTGGGGTTAATCAAGGTATTGAAAGCCGCACCAGTCATCGTATCTACCGTTTTTTTCTTACGGTCTTCATTGAACCTGTCTATCTCATCCTGTAGTTTTTTGAGGCGTTTTTTACGCTCTTTTTCTTCCTTTTCCTGTTGTTCTTCGGCGGGAGTCTTGGGTTGGGGCTTTTTGTCTTGCTGGGCTTGATCTTTTTGTTTTTGACTCAGGCTGTCTGCCTCTTTCGACATCACCCCAATCAGGCGCAGCCCTTGTTTGATTTTGTTGAATACCCAGCTAAACTTGTCAATCAACCAGTTGAACAAATCGCCAATGCCACCAAATACTTTGCCCACAATGGTACCCAAACCTTCAAAAGCTGTACCTACCACTTTAAGCAAAATGCCTCCAATCCACAAAAAGAGTTTGCCCAGTGGGGTAAGCAGGCGTAAAATCACCCGAAGCACCGGGCGCAAACCATTAATCACGGCAGTAACTCCTGCCATGACATTCCCTAGCAAGCCCCCCACATCTACGTTTGCCCGAAACGAATCGGCAAGCTGATAGACAAAAGGCAACACCATATTTACCACTCCGGTAATTGTCTTCCAGATATGCCCAAAATTGTCCATAATCGTATTTGCCACATTGAGCACTACCTCAATGAGAGGCGATAGTGCCCCAATCAGGTTGCCCGCGATGTTCCATACATCCTGGCTGACCATCAGCAGGTTGGTGCGTAACCCACCAAGCAGCTGCTGAATATGATCTTTCATGGGGGCAAAGGTGGTGGCCAGGCGACCAATCAACCCTGAGATATTAGCAAGCATTGTGGCAATAAAAGGAGAGACAAAGCTGACTGCCTGGGCAATGCCCTGCACCACCTCTTTTACGCCCAGCGAAGCATTGCCAAACGCGTGTAGGCTGCCCTTTGCCCCCAACAAATCGCGTTTGAACTGCCCAAAGGCTTGACGCAAGGGAGCAAAAGCATCGCTGAGTATTTTGTAATACTGTCCAAAGTTTTCGCCCAAATCACTGAGCACCCCCGTCATTGATTGGGTCATTTGGCGCAGGAAAGGATCAAAGCGGTCACCAATTTCAATCATTAGTCCACTAAAAGCCGACTTTGCCTTGGTGACATCCCCCGCCAGGTTGTCTTCCATCGTTTTGGCCATTTTTTTGGCGGTGCCCGCTGCGGTATTGAGCACAATGTCGTAGCCCTTGATGGCTTCAGCTCCTTTGAGGGTAATTTCACCTCCTTTTTTGAGGGCAGCCTGCAAACGCTTTTCCCCAAGGAGTCGCTTCATCAGGGCTACCTGGGTGGCATTGGCCGCATCAATTTTTAGCTTCTTTTCTCCGTTGAGTAGCGAGAGCATATTTTTGGTGGCCTCAGAACCATAAAGGGTGGCAATGGTGGCTTGCTTTTGCTTGTCGGTCATATTGACCGTGACTCGGTTGAGTTCCTGAATCATCCCGGCGATGCCTTTGAACTTGCCCTTGGCATCAAACATTTCAATGCCTAAGCCTTTCATGAGGGTACGCATTTGACGGGTGGGTTTGGCCAGGCGATTGAAACCCGAAGCCAGGGTAGTGGTGGCTACCGAACCCTGCAAACCATTGTCGCCCAAAATACCAATGGCTGACGCCGATTCTTCCAGGCTTACTCCCAAAGCCCTTGCTGTAGGTGCCAGGTACTTCATACTTTCGGCGAGCATTTCGAGGTTGGTATTACTGGAAGTAATCGTTTTGGCAAATACATCGGCTACCCGGTCGCTTTGGTCAGCGCTGAGCCCAAAGGCAGAAATGGCATTGGAGGCAATGTCGGCGGTGCGTCCCAAGTCCATTCCCGAAGCCGCCGCCAGGTCAAGCACTCCCCCCAAGGCACTCGCCGCATCCTTTGCCGAAAAGCCCGCCATCCCCAGGTACTCTAAACCTTGCCCCGCTTCCCTGGCGCTAAACCGGGTCGTTTTACCCATTTCAAGCGCCTTGTTACGCAGTACTTGAAACTCTTCGGCGTTTGCATTACTAATGGCTTGCACCTGGCTCATCTGGGCGTTGAAGCCCATACTTTCTTTGACCGCCACTCCAAAGGCAAGGGTGGCGGCTGCCCCCATGGCAAGCAAGGTCTTTTTGAGTCCTTTGAAGGCAGTGCTCACTCCCGAAACTACGACCCCACGAAGCTTGCCCATTTTGCGGATGACCCTTGAAATGGCGTTGCCCACGGCAGCTACCGCACGGCTTGCCACCGGGAAACGCTCCTGAAACTTGCCCGCTGCTTTGCTTGCTTGTGCACCCAGTTGCTCTACCTTAGACCTGGCTTTTCCGGCAAGCTTGTTTAATTTATCAACTTTGGAACTTGCCAGGTCCCGCATTTTGAGGGCAAACTCGTAGATTTTCATGAGATGTTTTTGCTCTCAAGCTAGGTGGGATTTGAGGATAGTATAAAGTCTTTATTTAGGCTTTAGTTAATTACAAAGGTAAAATAGTAGCTAAAGACAAGGATTAAAATCAAAAGTATTTAGGTTGGTGTTTTGAATGATAGGGTTAAATATATTCAGAAAGTTTTATGCACCTGACTGTTATCAATTTCTGAATGATCCGATTAAGCCATAGCTGGTGGGTTGCTCCTGAGCAGGTAGGATGGTATTTCAATTTCTGAATGATCCGATTAAGCCTCTTGTATTAAAATAGGGGTTCGTTGTGTTATAGTGAATTTCAATTTCTGAATGATCCGATTAAGCCTTAGTTTTAAAGCTAATGTACAATTGCCTAAGTTCTATTTCAATTTCTGAATGATCCGATTAAGCCTTTAAAGATGAAAGAGGCAAAAGAGAAAAACAACAGGATTTCAATTTCTGAATGATCCGATTAAGCCCAATCGTTGCCGGAAGGAAGCAAATCGAAAGAAATCAATTTCAATTTCTGAATGATCCGATTAAGCCTTTGTGTATGGAAACAACAACAGAAGTACTAAAAAAATTTCAATTTCTGAATGATCCGATTAAGCCCTGAAACAAAAAAACCGCCACGATCAAATTGGCCGATTTCAATTTCTGAATGATCCGATTAAGCCACAGATAAAGAAATAACAGAGCGAATAGATTACAAATTTCAATTTCTGAATGATCCGATTAAGCCATCAGTTTGTATAGAATAATAAAGGTTTTATTGTAGATTTCAATTTCTGAATGATCCGATTAAGCCTGAAGAAGATAAGCTAAAAGCTAAACGAATGTTCAAATTTCAATTTCTGAATGATCCGATTAAGCCAAATAAAAACAACCTGAGTGCCCTACCTGAGAGCATATTTCAATTTCTGAATGATCCGATTAAGCCGAGAGGTAATAAATTTTTATGAGGTAATCAAAGCCATTTCAATTTCTGAATGATCCGATTAAGCCATAAAAATTTTTAGTACTGGCGGTGGTTTTAGTTAATTTCAATTTCTGAATGATCCGATTAAGCCTTATACAGCTCCAATATTTTTATTATAGCAATTGGTATTTCAATTTCTGAATGATCCGATTAAGCCATCGGGTTTTTGTTTTTGTACATTGCAAATGCCTTTATTTCAATTTCTGAATGATCCGATTAAGCCATGGCCAAACGAGTACGAGCGACCAAAAGGCATTCGCATTTCAATTTCTGAATGATCCGATTAAGCCACATCGCTTGAGGCAGGCGCCGAAACATTACCGCTCATTTCAATTTCTGAATGATCCGATTAAGCCCCGTGAAGTAATGGCTAAAAATGGGCATTTACAAGCTCAAATCAAAGTTGAGGCAAGAGTTTTTAACCTTGTAAAGTCTGTAACCTACAATAGTGTAAAAAGCTCTAGAGGGTTACAGACCTTGCAAGTAGCTGACTATCAGAATATTGAATACTGTTAATAGATTGCACTACCTTTTAAGCCATCAATATGCATAAGGTTTCAGACTTTAAGATGGGTTGGATGCATAGGATGTGATATCTTTTGGTATAGTTGGTCATTCAATTTATCATCACAACTAAAGTATTGAATGGCTCTTTATGAAAACCACAAAATAACCCATTCAAACCTCAATCCTCAAAAAACGCTTACCTAAAAACACCCAACCAGTACTAAATTGCCCCCCATGCTCACATTCAATACCCAAGTCATATTTACCCCGGTCACTGGTGGGGTGGAGTATCTACTCGACAGTTTTACCTCGCTGGAAATCACCAGTTCGTGGAAAAACCTGGGCGATATGGCCATACTTAAGCTGGGCAGGTTAAGGGGGCAGTTCAACAAGCAACTCAAAGAGGGAGATGGAGTAGAAATTAAGTTGGGCTACGACGGCGAGCTGCCTACCGAATTCAGGGGCTACATTGCCCGGCTACTTCCCAACCAACCCTTCGAGATGCATTGTGTGGACGAGGTCTATCATTTGCAGCGCTCTAACCTCAACCAAACCTGGAAGCACACCACTTTGAAGGAGGTGATTGAAGAAGCCATCAAGGGCTTTGAAATAGAGCTGGTAGATACCCAAGAAGTCCCCGAAGTAACCCTTGCCCCCTTTCGGGTGGCCAATGCCAGTGCCGCCAGGGTGTTGCAAAAGCTCAAAGACAATTATGGGCTTGCCATGTACTTCCGGGGCAAGCAGTTGTACGTGGGCTTGCCTTATTCAGAGGATGTGGCACTGACTACCGGGGTAGATGAAACACCTGTGGTGTATGACTTACAGCGAAACGTACTTGCCACCGAGTTGGAGTATCGCCGCAAGGAGGATATTAAGATCAGACTCAAGGCAACCTCTTATTTGAAGAACAATCAAAAACTGGAGGTGTATGCGGGCAGCGAAGAAGGCGAACTCAGAACCTGGATTTCACCTGAGCCCATTGCAGATAAAGATACTTTACAAAAAATTGCCAACGAAAAAGTCAAGCTGTACCGCTACGAAGGCTACAAGGGCGGGGTTAAAACCTTGGGCATTCCGCATGTGGTACATTCGGCGCGTTGCCAAATCCGGGATGCTGATTATCCCGAACGTGAGGGCGTATATTTTGTAGATGAGGTAAAAACCACGGTAAGCAAAACCGGGGGCTTCAAACGGGCGGTAAAAATTGGAAGGAGGGCGCAGTAAACTAAACTATGGATGAAAATATCAACGCTTTTATTAATTCTATTCGGCGAATTATGGAGGCATTGCCTGCCGATAGCAAAAACCTTCGGGGTACGGTGGTAGAGGTAGACGAAGCCGAACGCACTTGTGAGGTGCAACCACTGGGCGGTGAAGCTCCTTTGCCGGATGTACGCCTGGTGGCAAGTATAGACAGCGAGGTAGCAGGCGGGGTAGTGTTTATTCCAAAAATAGGCAGTGCAGTGATTGTATCGATGCTCGAAGCCTCAGAAAGCGAGGCTTATGTGGCAAAGTTTGGCGAAGTAGAAAAGCTGCTCGTTCAGTTCAGCGAAGACAGTGTGGCTGAGCTGAGCGAAGCGGGCTTGAGCTATAAAAATGGGGACTTGGAAGTGAATATGAGCCAGGATGCTCATCAGTTGAAAGTGGGTGATTTGAGCTTGCAACTCACCGCTGACAAGCTTTCGCTCAATGGAGACAGTGCGGGTGGACTGATCAAGGTAACTGAGCTCAAAACCGAGTGGAACAAGAACAAAGCAATCCTCGATGGCTTGGTTCAGGTACTTTCGGGGTCACCTATTCCTGAACCGGGCAATGGCAGTCCTTCGGCGTTGCAGGCCACCCTCAAGGGAGTCGTGGCGGGTAAACAGACGGGAGTATTTAAACCCAGTTTTGAAAATAAAAAAGTAATGCACGGCGATGGCGACAACTGACCCTAATAAGTGGCGTAAGGTGACAGATGTACTACTCTCGGAAGTAGACGGTGATTTGGCTTTTGAAAACGGTGACTTTGCCTTGGGCGATGCCACCTTGCAGCACCAGGCGCATAACCTGGTGGCCAACAAAGGCGATTTGCGGGCTGCACCCCAGGCGGGTATTGGGCTGGATATTTTTCTAAATGATGAAAACCGTGATTTTAGTGAAATGCGGGCTGAGATTGAGCTGCAACTGGAACTGGACGGGCAAACTATAGAATCGGTGCGCTTTGACATAGATGAGCAAATAGGAGGCGATTTGGTACGAATTGAAGCGGGGTGGAGTAATTAAATGCTTGAATGGTTTCGCTTCGCTAATGGTTAAATGGTTGGCGCAAAGCGATGATTGATACACTGATATAGATATGATGCAAGTTTATACTACTTACGAGGGGCAAAACATCATAGACCTTGCCTTGCAACTGTATGGAAACCCCCAGACGTTTTTTATGCTGCTAGACGACAATCCTACACTTTCGCTGGATCAGGAGATTGCGGCAGGTACTGAGGTCAGGTACGACCCTGACAAGGTAGACATTCGTGACTACCCTTTAATCAAGTACTTTACAAATAAACTACCCCAGACGGTGATTGTAAAAACAGGAAATTAAATACCGCAAACAAACAAGCAAACAAACAACCATGGCAAGAACCCTTACTCAAATACGCAATGAACTGCTGGCGGCCAAAGCTGCCGAACCTAAGCTTGATGCCTTAGACTCTCCTTCTAACTTTGCGATCTGGCGGCTTTGGCTCTACGTAGTGGCCATGGCAGTCTGGACGCTGGAACAACTCTTTGACCGCCACAAGGCAGAGGTAGAAGCAAGACTTGCCCAGAACATTTTTGGTTCCGCAGAATGGTTTGTACTACAGATGAAAAAGTTTCAGTACGGAGACAACCTCGTCAGAGATGAAAACGGGGCGCTGGGCTACGCCCAAATTTCTCCCGAAAAACAAATCATCAGCCAAGCGGCCATCTCGGTAGCGAGCGGTAGTGACAACGTTGCCACGCTCAAAGTAGCCAAAACAGTGAACGGACAGCCGGGGCAACTTTCGGCCAGTGAACTCGCCGCCGCAAGAGGCTACATTGATCGCTTGCAACCGCCAGGAGCATATATTCTCGTCAATAGCTTGCCTGGTGACATCGCAAGGCTCAGCCTGGAAGTATATTACAATCCTTTGCTCGAAGCTACCTCACTCAAAACAAGCATAGAAACTGCCATTGATCAACACCTCTCCAACCTGCCTTTTAATGGTAAAATCCTGCGATCTAAAATTGTAGATGCGGTGCAGGCGGTAGCAGGCGTGGAAGATGTAGTCATTACATTATTTGAAGCCAAGGCAAGTGGAGAAACTTACACCCCAGTAAACCGGGTATACATCCCCAAATCGGGCTATGTAAAAATAGACAATGAACACCCGCTTAAAGACCACCTCACCTTAAAAACTCCTTTATAAATAAAAGCATGACCATTGACTGGAATAAATTTGTACGTTGGCTAGTACCTTCGTACCTCAAAAAGGAACAAGCACGGCATTTGGCTTGGCTACAAGTAATGCTTACCCCTATCAAAACCTTGCACACAAAGTTTGTGGCTTTTAGGGTGGCCACCCAACTGGAAATCGCCATCAGCAACCAAACGATGGTGCTCGAAGAAGAACTCAACCGCAGGTTAGGGCTAAGCCAGGAGATCATTATCATCAACCAAACCTATCAGAAAAACCGCCGCCATATCTATTACCTCAGCGAAGCATCCAGTTTGCAATATTACCGTTACTGGTTGAGCGAAATTACCGAAAAAAACCTTCTTCCCAAGTTTAGCTACACTTTGAGCGAATTTCAGGGGGAGTACGATTTTGTAGTACAGACTCCGGCACTGAGTGAGGATCAACAACTTCAGGTACGTGCCTTCATCAACAAATACAAATTACCCGACAAGATTTACACAGTTATCATCAAAGAATAAACAGCACACACTATGGCAAAAATATTAGACCTCATTACGGGCGGGCACCCCGACTCGCTGGACGATTTGCTCCATTTGCAGGAGGCTCAACAAGAAGGACAAGTGGCAAGCTTTATGGCGTTGGGGCTTGATTTGAGTAAGAGTTATATACTTCAAGGCTGCGAAATCAGCGAAGATGACAGCGGTTTTGCTACCACCACCGCAGGTATGATTCTTTATAATGGCGAAGTGTTCGAAGTAGAGGCTCAATCGGTACCAGACGCTGAGAACTATGGTTGGGCAGTAGAGGACACTTATCGCCCCGGCAACCCAGTGACTTATGCTAACGGCAATGTCCATTCACCCCATAAGATCAGGAAAATGAAGCTCGTAAATATAGCAGCACAAGCCGAAGTGCTTCATCAGGAGTTGTGGCACACCAAGGTAGCACTTGGTACCGAAGAAGGTATTGTGGCAGGTTTCGACCTGAAAAAGCCACTCGGTGACAGTCTTATATTTAATGGTGAACGCACTGGCAACCAGACCAGCGAAACTGAAATTATCTGTCAAGGCAAAAAATGGCAGGTTGTGGGAGATATTGTGCTTAGTTTTCCTCCACCTGATTCACTACCCAACAGTCATTATAATGGAGAGGAATACCAGATGTATTGTCAGCCGAATAAATGGCAGGATGCCCTGGAGTTTTTGGTAGCAGAAGAGGCGCCTCCTGCAAACGTCTGTATACTGGGCAAGGTAACCTTGGATAATAGCTACGAACCAACAGGTGCCAGCGTGCAGGAGTTGTATGCAATAAACGAAGAGTATGAACCAAAAATCCGGATGGAAATTTATAAAACCGGGCATAGGCTTATTAAGTACTTCCCGGTACACAGCTATGCAAATAAAACAGACTTTGAGGCCTGGGTGAGAATAGCCCAACCCATCAAGGAAGCCATTGATACCAAACTGCAACAGTCGCTCTATGCCGAAGTCGAGTTTAGAGAACATCGCTACCCTTTCAGAGTGAGCTTGTTTGGCTACCTTGCTTTTGCTGACTTGTCTTCTGGGGTACTTGCTAATATGTATGGGGAGTTTATACCCCAGTCTGCCAAAAGGATCAGCACAGGCATCTACCGCTCCGCTGACCGTTTGAATACTTATCAGCTGATAGCAAGTAATATATCAGCTGATTTGTCAGACGACACAGGACTGAACCTGATAAATCCGCCAATGATAAGCAATATAGAAAATAGCGACATCATGCACTTTCTCGGCATTTTTGCCAGTTATTTTATTTAATCAAATCACCATGAAAAAACAACAACAAACCCCGCTCCCTACTTTGTATTGTACCGTAGGGCTACCCTTTTCGGGCAAAGCAGCATGGGCGGCTTGTCAGGGGCTGCCCGTGGTTTCGCTTGCTGCCAATGAAACAGTAATTGATGGAGGTGGCAAAGTTACTCAGAAAACCAAGGCTACCACTGAGCCACTGGCTTTTACCCGCCAACTCATCGAATGCTTGTTTGCCGCAGGTAACCAAGTGGTCATTTTACTGGCCGAAAACCTTACCAAAAAAGAACGTGCTTACTGGCAAAACCCTGATGCCTGGCAAACCATATTCAGGGAGTTTAAGATTAGCGAGAAAGAAGCGATTCGTAAGGCAGTCGCAGCGGGGGTGGGCAAGCAGCAGGTACTAACTATTCAGGAGAAAGCCAAAAAGTATGAAATGCTAAATCAGTAAGCAAGCTAATCAACCAAGCAATGGAAAATCTGTAAATCAGATTTGTGAGTGGGCAAAAAACCAAAGAGTACATCCAAGACTTAATTGATTATTATTTTGTGTTTTTGCAACAAGAGAAGGCAAGTCCGACAACTGAGATATCAGACAATGAAACGGTTACTGGTATAGTGTGTAATATTTGCTGTAAAGGGGCTTAATGGAGTGATTAAGGGTGATAAAAATGAGGCGGCTTATTTTTCAAAAGATGCGGGTGTGGTGGGATTCAGGTTGAAGCCCTGGCAGTTAATTGCTCTAATGGGCTGGCATAAACAAAAACCTGACAGAAAAATATACCTCTATCTCCCTGCCAGGATATCTAAAACCTGAGGCATTAGATATAGTGATTTCAGTAGCAAAAGTAAGACTTTGATCTATTCTATGCTAGAATAAATATCATATTTTAATATCATTAACAAAATACGTATGAGTTTACAAATTGATGTGGATCAACTCAGGGGTGGAGTAAGTGATACCAAAGCCACCGAATTTGGGTTGTGAAAACTCGAAATTTATGACTTTGGGGATAGCCAACCCATCATAAGGTTTGGCATCAGGGATAATTCTTCGGTACAGGCAAACATTGATCATACCGCAAAAACCTTTGTTTTACGTGACCCTTATGAGCTTAACTCTCAGGGAGGGCTTGCAGTTGCCTATAACTAAATAACCTTACCCCCGAAAAGTCACCATCTCTTAACCTCCCCCCTTCCTTAATCAAAAAGAAGAGGGTTGTTTTTTTGTACTATTCAGAGTCAGCTAAACTTTTCAAACCCTTCACCAGTGTAATCCTAAGCGTAGTATCACTAATGTGTTTCACTACATACCTGTCCTGACAAAAGTCGTACACTTTATATTTTTTCTGTAGAATATCGGCATACTTTACTCCCTTTATCAAATCAGGCAACACCTCTTCATACCACCTTAATTTCCGATAAGGGTCGTCGGTTCGGTCGCGTCCCTGGTAGTACCTGTCAAAACACTCCGGTGGAATATAATAACCATTTTTACTGGTTTTCTTTGCGCCTGCCTTAACAGGTGTACCAGTTACACCAGTTGCTTTCCTGGTTTTTGATTTAGGGTGTTTAGACACCGTTTTAACGGGTACAACACTGGTGAGCATGTGGGTCCCGTTTAGACTGTTTTGACTGGTGTAACTGCCATCACTGTTATCCTCTTTTTTAGGTGTTTTGACTGTGCCCATACCCTCGTTGATGGGTGTTTTAACACTGTTTTGACTGGTATGACTGCCATGACTGTTTTTACCTGTTTTAATAGTATTCACGTCTTTGTTTACAGGTGTTTTAACACCGTTTAAACTGTTTTGACTGATACAACTGTTATCCTCTGTTTCAGGTGGTTTAACTGTTGCATCAGGTGTGACTGATACAACACCATCTTCACTGTCAACCGGGGCGTTATCTGCTTTAGGTGTTTTAACTGCCTCAACTGTTGCATCACTGTTGATGTCACCTGCCGTTGTTTTAATGCTTGGATGACTGGGATGATTATCAGGTAATGTAACACCACCAGTAGGGTATAAACCAGCCTTGCTTCCTGCATTTGCCACCTGAAGTATGCCAGCCACAATTGCGTCGGTAATTTGTTCCGGAGAAGGTTTGCCGCCTGGGTCATCACTTGTACTTTCCTTAGAATTCAAAATATCATATTCGTTCCCTTCTTCTTGTACCCGTTTCATAAAAACACTATGAAAGTAATAGGCATAAATCGTGAGTAGTTCCATCAGCAGCACCAGCGAAAAACCAATGCCTATGCCCATTGTCCGGTAATGATCATTGGTGCTGGTTGCTGCCTCATATTTAGTTTTTACCTGAGTGATCTCATCCAGCTGTTTTTTCTCCAGCGCCAATTTTTCTGCTTTGCCCGCCTCCAGGTTTTCCTGCTCTTTTACTGTCAGCCCCCAACGCCTGAGTTGGGCATTTACAGACAGGTTTTCGAGCCCGGCAATGGTATTACTAAGCTGAGTCAGGCGAGGTTGGTTTTTCTTTTTGATCTGCTGCACTTTTTGGGTCTCAGCAGCGGCAATAGCCTTGGACTGGTCAATCTGTGAATCCCCAATCAAAGCTCCACCCACCGCACTCACCACAAGTGATGAAATCACAAATAAACTTAGATACCCCCATTGTATTAGTGGTACTTCATTTCCATTTGCCCGCTTGTAAAACACGTCGGTTGCCTTCTCTTTCTTGCCCCATTCCAAAGCTCCAAAAATTATGATAAGGCATACCAATGTGAGGAGTAGCAACAGGGTAGTAATAACCCCCAACGATTTAAAATCCAGATGGCGGGTAGCAAGTAAAACAGCTGTAATAAGGGCAAGCACAACCGAAACCGGGTGATAAAACAAGCGAAAGCCTTTGCCTAGTTTATACCACACCACTCGTCGTTCCAGGTACGACTTGCCTGTCATGTAGGTGTCTGCCTTCTGGTAATACTCCTTATACTGAGAGCTTTTATGTTTCTCATCATAAGGATTCTTTGTGTTTAACTCAGAAGTTGAATTGGCTTTTTTGATTTTTTGTAAAAAAGTATTTTTAGTCATAGTTAGTCAGGTATTGGTTTACCCGCAAATGCAAGCAAGAATTTAAAAAACATCACTTAATTATGTCTTAATAATTTAAAAATAGTCATTTAAAGACTGTTTACAAATAAAACGACTACTTATCACATAAAAAAGCATCAATTACTGATGTATAGAAAATAAAAACCGGGTATTTTAGCAAAATGAAAAAAAAGGAACTACTGAAAATAGTCAAACAACTGCGCAAAAGTCATGGGTTTACCCAACAACAAATGGCTGATAAACTGAAGTGGGGCAAACAGTCTTATGAGAGACTGGAGAATGGCCGTACTCAGGCATTCGACCTCGATGAGATTACCAGCATTGCTCAAATATTTCAATTAACCGCGACAGAAATGATGGAGTACCATGCCCCTCATGGACAGGTAAAAACTTTATTAAAGGAGGGGATTGCTCTTTTCCGGCAGAGCAGCCAGCTTTTTCAGGAAGCACAGCAGAAAATTGATGAGGCAGAAAGGTTGTTGAATAACCTGGAAACAAAGGAAGCATAAAAATATCCGGAAGTATATATATAAGAGGAGAAGTTTCATAAAAAAACCTTCTCCGATCGAAGCAGAGAAGGTTTTACACTTACTTTAACTAAAACTATTCATCCAAAATTTAGCCTTTAATTTGAGTACCAGAATTTTCATTGGCTCTTTTGACTGCGTCCAATTCTGATTTCAAATAAGTATTTTCCTGAAACAACGTATCAATAAGCGTTTGTTGTGTCAATACCTGCTCTCTTAGATTTTTTACCAGCCCACTTTGATTACTCCTGCTCCCATCCATGCTCAGGAGGGGAGTTCCCTGACCTGTGAGTAACCAGTTGCCATTCACATTCGGAAACCGATCTAAAAACTTAATAAAAAAATTAAGCGAAGGCTTGATGGCGCTTTTTTCTCTGATGTATTGATAAACGCTTGTGATAGGTACATCTATTTCTTCAGCAAATGTTTTTCTGTTATACCCTAAGTCTTGTATAATTTTAAGTAACCTTTCTTTAAAACCTATATCTATTCCCATTTGTAATGTTTAATGTTGGTAATTGTTATATATTTTATTTTAGTGCAAATATAGCAATTCCATTTACTTCCACAAAATATCATATATGAGAAAATAGCAATAGAAGCCTTGTTTCAAAATGAGCGAATTTTTAGTCTGATTACCTACAACAAACCCATGCGGTTTACCAAACAGGCAACCAGAGAGTTGTTGTACCTCTTTTGCTTATGTCCACACAGAAATGTAATTGATTACTGTCGGAGCAAACAAAGAGGTTCAGACTTATAATTCCGCCATCTTCCCAAAAAAAAAGCATAAAAGTGCCCTGAATGTTTTTTTGGAAACATTTTAAATTAAGCTAAGGAATAAGAAAGTGGGGTTTCTTTGAGAAAGAATTTGATGTCAAGCAAGCTAACTGACAACAAATTGGAGTGAATGTACACGAAAAATTATTGAAAATAGGTGGAGCTAACGCTCGTAGAGCATAAGGAAAATTACACAAAAACATTACTTGTTGTATAACTCCCCAAATGAAAGAACCCAAACATCCTGCAATAATATAAACTTAACCTTACATTACAAAATTTAATCGTATTTTTTATTACTATCATTTTTGATAAAAATAATTCTCCAAAAAAATTATTAAATATTTTAAATAATGTTTGCAGGTAAACATCTTGTTTTCAATATTTGCATCTCGTTAAGGAAAAGACCTTAATGCATTGCGTAAAAAACGCCTGCAAAAAAATAATAGGAGTTAATTGTAAAAATACTATAAAGTAGAATTCAGGCTGGCTCAGGTAGTAAACAAACTGTTGAGTCAATTCTGTCTTTTTACAACTTACTTAATAACAAATAAACAGATCAAATTATGAATGAATTCAACAAACGCACAAGGAAGCGTATAGCAAGAAAAGTGACCATACTGCAAAAAATTTATGAAAGTAATATTGACAACTTTACTGCCAGTGATCTTCGCAACTTAAATGCCTGGTTACTCTATAATGTGTGGCAGGAACCAGACTCCTTACCTGTTCAAGTGATCACTTTTGGAAACGAACAGATCAGACTTTTTAAATTTCCGGCAAGTTTTGCTCATCAAATAGAAACCCGGATAATTTCTTACTTCAAACAAAAAGATAAATGTAGCCAGGTGTCTGCTTAGGCAACCCGGCAAAATCAATTTTAGAACTCGATAGATACCTCAAGCCAGTAGTTCAATAAATTGTTTATCCAAAGTAAGATTAAATGAATAAGCCAAAGAAGCGCCCGCAAAAGAGTGCTCCTAAGAGCACTACTGTGCTTCAAAAGATTTTTGAAAGTAATATCAAAGATTTCACTATTACTGACCTTAAACACTTAAATGGTAGTTTGTTCTACCGTGACTTCAAAGAAAGATATCCTCAGGCAGAGGATTTACCTATCCAAACCATTGTTTTTGAAGGAAAACGGCTCACTCTTTTTGAGTTTCCCGAAAGTTTCGAAGGAAAGATCAGATCAAAAATATTCTTTCATTTCAAACGTAAAGCAGAAAACCTTCGTCGTGAACGGGCTTGCCAAAAAAATGAAGGAAAATCAGAAGAAGATGACGAAAGCTTTGTTCAGGGATAATTTATAAATGCCTGAAAAAAGAGCGTAAGAAAGGAAGCACTGTTTCAACCCGGTGCAACCTTTTCTTTTCAGATAGCTGAACTGTTCACTGTATCTAAGACGAAGGGAGACCTAAGACTTGTTATCACAGCTGGATTACTCATAAGACGTATTACTATGCCCAAAATTCCTGGGCAAAAAAAATCACTTGTAACTATATTAACCTTGTTTTATGCTCGCTCCATAAAGCAAACGCTTTATCGGTATACGAATACCACCGACTACTTCTTTGTGACACAGAGAACTGTAGTTATCGGTGTTCTGTGTAACCGGGGAAAATTAAGTAACCAACTAAAAATATTTATCATGAGCTGGGAAATTACCTGGGAAGATCGACGTAAAGCCAAAGTGCTTGCCCAAATCCGTCAGAAGAGATTGCGGGGCAAAGTCAGGGTACAAATCAATCAAAATACGTGGATATATGTACCAAAGAAAATTGCCCGCAGCAAACGTAAGTTACGGGCGTTTTTATCTTGCCGGGATCGTAAACTATTGGAAAAAAAAGCCTTGGAAACAGGTAAAAACAGACAGGCGGCAACGGGGCAAGGCCTCAGCAATGAAGACGAAAAAGCAGCGAAAGCTGTCTTACACAAATGCTAAAACAAATAAAAATAAATTCATCAAACTAAATAACAATGCCTTACAAAAAAAATTTAATTCTTGATTTTCACGCGCTTATTCAAAATCAAACAGACCTTAAGCTCACTGAGCATGTGGTTTTGACCTGGGCTTATGAAGCTGCCTGGGATGGCACTCTTGAACCTCTTGAGGATGATGGTATCAGGTATTATTGTTTTACTCCAAAGGGTGTTCGGGATGCCCTGCCTACCCTCAAAATTAAGACTGATAGAGGAATCCGGAAAATCATCGAAAAACTGGTAAAGCAAGACCTGCTTGTTCCCCACTACAATCGGCAGGGGATAGGTGCTTACTACGCTTTTTCTCCTATCACCCAAAAGTTGTTTAAAGGCTCCTGATGTACTGTCTCAATTTACCTTAAATAATTAGTGATGAAAAATCAAAAACAAACAGATAACACCTATAAAAAACGAATCAACCTCGATTTTGAGGCAGTCATCCGGCAAGGCATCAGTCTTAAACTGGACGAGCATGCGATTCTTGGCTGGGCACACGACTTTGCCAGAAGTGGTAAAAATAAGTCTATCAAAGAAGGAGAGATTGAGTATTTTTGGTTACAGGCTAAAAAGTGTCGTCAAGACTTGCCCGCACTTGAGATAAAAAGTGATCGGGGCATTCAGAAAAAACTGGAAAAGTTAGTCAACGCTGGATTTTTAATCCCTCATCCCAATCGAAAAGGATTGGGGGCTTATTTTGCTTTTTCAGGCATTGCCCAAAAAATTTTTGAAAACACCTGTATTTTGCCCAATGAATCGCAGTTGCATCATTTACCAGGACTTGAGAGCCGAAAGAAACAATTGTTCGAACTCATAGGAGAAATCAGTAAAGATCGAACCATTGTTCTATCAAATAACGAACAATTCTTCGATATACTCATTGAAACTCTCTTGGGACAACGAAAGATTGATCGAAGTGACATCGAACAGTTTATCGAAGCAACATCATACAGTTGTTCGCACAATAATTTAGTTAAAGATAATATAGTTATTGATAAAACCTATACTCTCTCTAAAGAAAAAGAAGAAAAAGAAATTTTTGAAAGTAAAGAACAAATATTCACTGCTGTGCAAGAAGAAGAGAAGGAGGAAAATGTTTTGTTAAAAAAAGAACATTGTCAGGCAGGAGTTAATGACCACGAAAAACCGAACAAAGATTTAGCTGCTCTGGAAAAAAACGTAAAGGCAATGGAAGCCAGAGAACTGGAACGGCAAAAGGAAGCCAGTGCAAACACTCAGGTGCTCCTAAGCAAAATGGCGGCTATGGAAAAAAGAATGGCAACCCTGGAAGCCAGGGAACAGGAACGGCAAAAAGAAACTGCTAAAACCAATGAGTCGATCCTGAACAGAATAAATGCTTTGGAAAAAAAAGCATCGGTTACCCCCACAAATGAAAACCAAAAGGTAAAAGAGGAAATTTATTCAGAAAAACAATCAACTCAGGTAAGCGAAAAGAATCAGTCTGTTGCCACAGAAATGCCCCAAAACAAACCCGCACCATCTGGTCAGCAAGAATCAAAACACCTGGTAAATCCGGTACCTTCCAAAGAAGAAGTCATTCAAATATTTACTGAGGAAGGCAGCACTGTGACAATGGCAGAAAAATATTTCAGTGATAACCTGTCGCTTATTCAGGAAGGTTTGATTAGTGAAGCTACGGTTCGCCGTAATGCCCTGTCAGCTGTTCCACCAGACACAACGCAAGCGTCTGCGGATCAGGCAGAGCAAAAACCAGAAAATACTGCGGTAAAAGATACTGCCAGACAGCACGAGACCTATCATCTGGCACAAGAAACCTACAAAGCCTTTAACATTTTGCCTTCCAAAAAGGAGTTGGGAAACCTTATGCAACAAATTTCAACCATTCAACAGGAGCGTGACCTGAGCATTCAACAAATGCGGCAAAACCTGCAAATGTATCAAAGCTTTATTCAAACCCCAGGGGTAACGACCAACTACAGCCTCAAAAACTGGCTCACAATTGAAGGAAATGGCTATGGCAGAGACTGGTCGAAAGACCTCGATAGAGTTCAAAAAAAACAAGACTATCAACGAAAGAAAGAGATGGGGCAAATAATATATACCTCCTACCAACAGGACTTTGAGCCCGCCACCAGACCAGACTGGTATTAGCATAAAACTCAAAAAATAATCACTCAAAAACTGATCAAAACCCATGACCAAAAAAACAATGGTAGTACAAGGACAGGTTCCTCCTCAAGCCATCGATATAGAAGAAGCGGTACTCGGAGCGATACTCATTGAACAACCTGCCTTCATGCAGGTTATTGACTTGCTGCAACCCGATTACTTTTACAAGCCTGCCCACAAGGAGGTTTATCAGGCAATACTGGAGCTGTTTGCGCAAGCCAATCCAGTAGATATGCTTACAGTAACTCAGCAACTAAGGCAAACAGGTAAACTTGAAATGGCAGGAGGTCCCGCTTTTGTGATGAAGCTGACCTCCATGGTAAATTCCTCCGCCAATATTGTGTACCATGCCCACATTCTGGTAGAACAGGCAATAAAGCGGCGACTGATCGAGATAAGCTCCAAAATCCGTAAAGTGGCCTTTGACCACACCAGCGATGCATTCGAGGTCATAGATGACCTGGCAAACGATGTATTTCAACTAAGCGAGACAGGAATAAAGAAGCAGTTCAGCCGGGCATCAAAAATAGTTTCAGAGAACATACTCACGCTTGAGGAGGATGTAGCAAACCCGCAAAGAATTCAGAAAAACAAGATACCGTCGGGTTTGTATAGCCTGGATAAGCATATTGGAGGGTTTGATAAGGCAACGCTGACTGTGTTAGCAGCTCGACCCGCGATGGGTAAAACCGCCTTTGCCCTGAACCTTGCCCTCAATGCCGCAGAAGTATTTGAGCGACCTGTGGCCTTCTTTTCACTTGAAATGAGCGCAAGAGAGCTGGGTTACAGGCTACTTGCCATGTGTTCAGGCATTGCGTCTAAAAGAATCAAAAACAGAGCGCTGTTCCAGGAAGAGATACCGAAGGTAAGGCAGGCAGAAAAGCTCATCCAGAAACCTAACCTCTTTATTGATGACACCCCACAGCTATCCCTGCTTCAATTCAAAGCAAAAGTACGACGGCTGGTGTTTAGCCATCAGGTAGAGTGTGTAATCATTGACTACCTTCAGTTGATGAAAGGGCATAGTGGTCAGGCAAGCCAAAACCGACAGCTGGAAGTAGCCACCATTGTCAAGGATTTAAAGGCGCTCGCCAAAGAAATGGATATCCCCATCATTGCACTCTCTCAGCTTAACCGGGGGGTAGAAACCAGACCAGGGGATAAACGTCCTGTGATGGCCGATTTGAGGGAATCAGGAGAAATAGAACAGTCGGCCGATACCATCGCATTTCTCTACCGACCAGCTTATTACGGAGTTACCGAAGATCACCTTGGAAACTCTACCGAAGGAGTCACTGAACTCATCATTGCCAAGCATAGGGATGGTAAACCGGGAACGATTCTGCTGGAGTTCGTTCCTCAGCACCTCAGATTTCAGGACTTGAATCAACAGTTTTGGAGAGAGCCCATACCAAAACCTGAGCAGCCAGGCAGGGCAACACAATCGCTTCCGGCAAAACAGTTCAGAGGGTTTAGTCAAAACCCTGACGATTTTGACAAATAAAAGGCATTCATAAGAATTAAATAAAAACAACAAAAGAGTTATCAAATGAAAAAGCAAAGTAACAATCAATCACAGAATAAGACCCCGGCAGAAATTTCTGGCATTAGAAGTGGTTTTGAAGAATTGGATCAACTCACAGGTGGATGGCAAAAGGGGCAACTTACTTTGATTGCTTCACTTTCTAGCTTGGGTAAAACCTCTTTAATGGCAATGTTTGCCCACAGTGCCAGCAAAGAAAACACCCCTACTCTGATCTTTAACCTGGAATCACCAACGGATTGCCTTGTTCACAAAATGATATGCACTGAAGCAAGGATAGAGATGAACAGCAGCAGGTCGGGACAACTGACCAAGGAAGAATTTGCTTCACTTGAAAAACAAGCCCAACTGTTGAACCAACGTCCAATATTTATTGATGACAGCAGTAGTTTTCCACTTCAGAAGTTAAAGACCAAAATCATGCGGTTCAAAATTAAACACGATATTCAACTCGTATGCATTGACTTTATTCAATTCATTGAAGTCAAAGAACAATCTTTTGGTAGCAGGTCTCAGGAACTCGCCTGGATCACAGAGCAACTAAAAAAAATGGCCAGTGAACTGCAAATATCCATCATTGCTGTAGTACAGTTAAATCGTTCACATGCCTTGGAAAGACGACCGCCTTGCCTGGCTGATCTGGAAGCCACCAAAAATGCTGATACTGTTTTATTTCTCCACCGGGTACCGGAAGATGCCCAGGGCATTACGCAACTTATCCTGGCAAAGAACAAAGCCAAACCAACCAATGTAATCATACCATTGCAGTTCATTGGCAAGCACACTTACTTTAAAAGCTTGCAAAAGTGATCCAGAGGGGCAGGTAGTGGTAGGGAAGGACTTAAACTCGCTACCCAAAAACAGAACCAGACTTATGACCTGGTTCAGTGTTGACAGACAAAGTAACAATGCAAAGAAGGTTTTAGAGGAAGATTTACATAACTCGCTGACTATCAGTTTTCCCTTCAAGTTGCGGAAAAATAAAAAGGCAGGAAGAGAAGCCCCTTTGATGTTATTCGTATGTCAGTCGAATGTGCCAAAGATTTGAAAATTTAGAAGAGAGTTTTGGCAAATGGCTAATGGAGAGGTTATGCCTCCTCAAACACTACCTACAGCTCCCTGAGAGGATTTAGCAGGAATCCGGATGACTTTGAAGAAAAGTAAATCCTGCCAGCAAATAGCAAAATAGGTTTTTCAAACATTTTAAATCAAGATAACTCTTATGATGACAGCCGATTTATTTCACCTTACCCAACCCCTTACTCATATTGCTTCTTACCCTAAAGCAGGCAAAACCAGCCTGGCGGTAAGTTTGGCTCTCGATGCACTTATACACCACGATATGGGTATTTTCTTTTGTTCGGCAGGCAAAGAAAGAGACATCAGGCATCGCATGGTATCAGCCATGAGTGATATTGACCTGATAGAAATAGAGCACATCAAAGAAAGTCCCGAAGATGCAAAGTACAAAAAATACCAGGATACGTTAATGGCCACCTTTAACCTTAATTTCATTGCCTGTAACATCAGAGGGCTTGCATTTGAGGAGTTCAGACGCAAATGCCTTTATCACGCCTATTACAATCAGGTTAAACTCATTATTATAGATGATTTACATCAGGTAGTGGATGGAGACACTCAAAGTAATATTCAGGAATTAAAAAAGCTTGCCAACGTGTTGAACATCCCTTGCATTGTATTTACCCCATTGCCCCAGGCAGAAGATGACAATATACAAAAGGTGACTAAAATCAATGCTTTGCTGAACACTTATGCAGATGTAACCATGTGGCTGGATCGTCCGGAGTATGAAATAGCGGCTCAATTGGAAGTAATTAAGCAGCCTACAGGCGAGCCCTCTGACATCCCCCTGAGTTTTACTCCGCGAACGGCTCACTTTACGGATGTGGAAATGGTTGGCTTACATTTTATTCTGACAGAATTGGAAGCGACCAGATAGCATATTTGTGAGCTGTCCCCCTGATATCTTAAATATTATGGGGGGACATAGAACAGTTTAGTTTTCAAAAATAACAAGGGGCGAATGAGGAACCGGGAAAGATGTTATTTTCTAAAAAAAACGTTTTCGCCCCACTCAAACCTTATTTTAATGACAAAATCAATGAACAAAGACAACTCAACACAAGTTTCACTGGAAGGCTTATTACCTATTGAAATAAAAAACGAAATGCCAGTAGTAGATAGCAGGTTGGTGGCAGAAACATTAGGAATCAAGCATAAAGCTTTGATGGCAACGATCAGGCGTTATCAGGCTAAAATAGAAGAATTTGGCTCACTGCCTTTTGAAACCGAAGTGAGAAAACGTGATGTAGGGGCAACTACCCTAAGATTCTGCTACCTTAGTGAGAATCAGGCCATCTTCATTGGTACCCTTTCCAGGAACACGAAAAAGGTTGTTGCCTTTAAATCCAAACTGATTCAATCATTCGACCATGTTCGAAAAACAGTTCAGGGACAGCCATTCAATCAGAAGCTTTGGGTACAGGCAGTAAAAAACCTCTGTGAACTAACAAAGTCCACCAAAGAAACTAAAAGGGAAATAAAAATTTTGAACTCCCGGCAAACATTTTTGGCACACGAAATAAGTAGCATCAGGGATGCACAAGATTCCTTGACAGACAAAATAACCCATATCAAGGCAGCTCAAGCAAGTTTACAGATAGAAAACTTCAACCCGCTTTTTACCAAAGTCAGAAAAGAATTGGGGCAAATGATGCAAAATTATTCGATCTGGTATGGGATAACCACCCAGGGACTCTACCAGATTCTTTACAAGGAATTTACCGTAGCATCCGGACAAAATATATATCAGCAAGCAAAAATGGCAAATAAAACACCCATCGAGTGGCTCGAATCCACAGGCTGGATTTTAGAGGCTTATGACCTGGCAATAAAACATTTTGGAATGCCAGAGGAAAATCAAGATTATAAGGGTGACTTAGGAAATCCTGACAGATAAGAGAGTAGAAGGCATCATAACAGTAGTTCAATCTTTCAAATTGGAAGAAAGACAACTACTGTTATTTTAACCAGTGAGTGATGTTGAGATTCAAAAATGGTAAATCAATCAGCTTTTAATGATAAAACCAATGAACACAAATGATTTAAGGCAGCAACCTCCTGTGGCAGGTTTGCTTCTGGTAAAGGCATTGGCTGAGGCTCTAATGGAAGCTATTAGGTGTTATCAGGCTAAAATAGAAGAGTCTGGCTCGCTGCCTCTTGAAACGGTAGTGAGAAAACGCGATATAGGGGTAGCTACCCTTGATCAGGCTAGAATAGAAGAGCCTGGCTCGCTGCCTTTTGAAATGGAGATGAGAAAACGTGATATAGGGGCAGCTACCCTTGATCAGGCTAAAATAGAAGAGCCTGGCTCGCTACCTCTTGAAACGGTAGTGAGAAAACGTGATATAGGGGCAGCTACCCTTGATCAGGCTAACATAGAAGAGCTTGGCTCGCTGCCTCTTGAAACGGTAGTGAGAAAACGTGGTGTTAAGATGCTGCTACCTTAACGAAAGCCGGGCGATTTCTGTTGGTACCCTGTCCAGAAAAAGGTTGTTGCCTTTAAAAAACGACAATACAAAGAAGGTTTTAAAGGAAACCTCACATAACTCACTGACTATCAATTTTTCCGCCAAGTTGCGAAAAATAAAAAGACAGGAAGAAGCAGACCCTTTGATACTATTTGTATGTCAGTCGAATGTGC
This sequence comes from Microscilla marina ATCC 23134, assembly GCF_000169175.1. Lineage (NCBI taxonomy): Bacteria > Pseudomonadati > Bacteroidota > Cytophagia > Cytophagales > Microscillaceae > Microscilla > Microscilla marina. Next base: position 258,452 of record NZ_AAWS01000009.1, on the reverse strand, counting down.
CAAAGCGTTTACCATGTTAGCCCAAACTGATAAGGGGCGGGAAGTCAGAAAACACTTTATTGAGTGTGAAAAAAAGTACAATGCGAGAAATGAAGCATTATCCCCGGCACAAATGCTTTTGATACAGGCTCAACAAATGGTAGACTTCGAATCAAAACTATAGAGCAGGATAAGCAAAAAGTAGAAGTAGAATTGAATGCACTGGAAAAAAGAAGAAACCTTGACGCTTTTTGTAGATTCTCGAAAAGTGTTGAATCAATTAGTAAAAAACTATGCAACCTATAAGCGCGCACCAGTACAGAAGATATACCAAACTGTTTACAAGTAATTCTCTTTGGTATATGGAAAAAAACTATATCAAAATGCTAAAAGGGTGAATAAAACGCCTATTGCCCCAATGCATCGGGATTTTCAACCTGGTTGGAAAGCAGAGGTTGGATTCCAGAAGCGTATGATCTGGCAAAAAAGATTTTCGTAATAACAACTAGTGAAAAAATCAGAGACAAATGCCTGCAACCATAACCTTTTATTTAAAAAAAAATAAGTATTTAAAATTATGGCAATAAATATTCCAACAACAGAAGATCTTCAGGACTTAATGAAGGATTTTGAAAAAACAATGTATGGCAAGATAGAAGCGTTATTTAAAGCTGAAAACAGTGGGTTAGATATATACACCAACAAAAGAATCAAAGAAGAAATGGGAGGAGACATCAGCGATGATACCCTTGCCCGAATGAGAGAAAGAGGGGAGCTTCCAGCGAAAAAAGTGAGCGGAAAGTGGTACTATAAAGGAGAAGATATACGCAGAGTCTTTACAGAATAGTCGTACACACTACCAAATACCCCTCGTTTTATATTGCTAAACCGAGGGGTAATATCTCTCAATCAGTAAACAAGCCTTCAAACTTATCCATTTCTTTTGCAATGGTTTCATTGGCAAGGCTTGCATAAATTTCTGTGATTGCTTCATTAGTATGCCCGGTCATTTCTTTTAGTTTTGATCGGTCAGTCCCCGCATTATACACCAAAGTGGCAAAGGTTCTACGCCCTACATGGCTTGTCAAGTGCTTATCAATTCCTACATACTCCGCAATCATTTTGAGGTAAGTATTGTAATTTCCACTGGTAATTACAGGAATCAATACACCTTTACTTAAACAGACAGGATCATCTTTGTACTTATCTAAAATAAACCTGGCCTGAGGAAGCAAAGGCATCTTGGCAATGGTGGAAGATTTTACCCGTTCTTTAATAATCCAGGTTCGCTCACCTTGCTCAATCAGGTGCTCTGGTTTCAAGTCCACAATATCAGAGAAAGCAAATCCGGTAAAACACTGGAAAACAAAACAATCACGAACTCTTTCCATTCCTCGCTTATCAGATAAATCTACTTCCATAATTTGCTTTAACTCATCCAGAGTAAGGATAACCCGCTTTGGGCGCTCATCTTTAGGGATTTTGAACTTCGCAATTAATGGGTTAGTTCTAATTTCTCCCAACTGTACAGCAGTGTTGACTGCCTGACGGAAATGCCTCACCTCTTTGATGGCGGTCTGATGTTTCTTAGGCAAACGGGTAGAACCATCAAACCTGATCGTGGTTTTAGTAGTACACCAATCTACATACCGAATATCAAAGCCCTTATAAGCTTCTTTTAAAAGATCAGTCAGATAAATGTCCTCCTTGCCATACTCATCCCGTAAAAACAACTTTAAGTTCTGAATGGAGATTTTGATTTTTCTTTGCGTACCACTTCTAAGTCCGCTCCGGTTAGCTGATCTGGTAAGTACTTCTAAAAGAGTGATGCCTTTTTCTTCTTCCCCTTTGGCAACTGCTTTTAATTTTTGAAGTCGTACTTCTTCTTCCTCGTTTACCAAATCAGTATAAGCATTCAGAATCCTGCCTCTCATCTTATTTAGCAGGCGATTCATGCTTTTGATCACTTCGCTAGTACCTTTGATAAAAATTTGATCTCCATTCTTTTCCAATTTGACCACTGGAGGCAACCATCTATCCATAGGTATTTTGACCTCAGTCTGGAAATCCACTCTTTTCCCTTGATAAGATATACGGCAAAACACAGGGGTTTCACCTTTCTTGTTTGTCTTATCTTTTCTTAATAAAAAACCTATTGAAAGTCCCATAATTATTGTATGTTTAGTTACCAATTTTACTCATATAGCAAATGGTAACCTACTCTAAGTTTTAGTATTTATGATGCTTATTAACAACCACTTACAATGCACAGCACTAGAGATACGGCTACTTTTCAGGTTACCTAAAAGCTAAAATAGCACAAGGTAACCCCAAGGGTAGCTCGAATGATGCGTAAAGATGCGCATTACTGCTTATAAATAAAAATATAAATACCTGAAAATCAAAGAGAAACAATGATTTGCGTATGATTAAAGAAAGGGGTTGGAAAGCAGACAGGGCTCGAACCTGCACCCCCGGCACCAAAAGCTAAGGAGTAAGTTAGATTTGACCCTTGTGTGGATAATGAAATAACTTTACGGTGTTCTATCCAGTTGAACTACTGCTTTCATGTTTTTTAAAATTTGGGTGGATAATTTTCAAACTGCCGGGTTCGAACCGGAGCCTCCTTGCGGAGGTTCAACCAATAGAATAGAAGTAAGTTTGAATGGAGCCTGCCCAAAGTTTTTGTTTTCAAAATATCAGATTTTCATACAGCTTTTCTGTATTGATAAAACAAAGTAAAAGGGGGCTTGCGCAGTCTTTTTGCGTAGCTTATATTTTTTTTTAGGAAATAGAGTTAGGACAGCCCGCGACTGCTGAGAACAAACAAACTACAGGGGCACACATAGCTATAAGGCTAACACGCGCATCCTTGCGCGTGACTGCTGAGAACAAATAAATCAATGTACAAAGAAGGTGGCAACGTGGGCACACGCGAGGGTGATGGGCGTTAACGAAGGTAAATAATAAAAAAGAAGTGGGTAGGATTCGAACCTACAGCCCATAACAGGAAAGAAGTAAGGTATATTTGACCTGTTGGGTAATGATATAACTTAGCCACTGGGCACTGCTCTAGAGTATAGCGCTACCACTTCTGACAATGGCAAAGCAGGCAGGACTCGAACCTGCATTTCTGGAATGGAACATTTTAGAAGTAAGTTTCATTTGACCTGCCAAGGTGAGCGATAATTTCGAAACTTAAAAATTTCCAGCGTCCTAACCGTTAAACGACTGCTTTTTATATCAGCTCATAGCGTTCAGCCAATAGACGATAACTATTTTGTGAACACCCGAAACTGAAAAACAATAGGTTACCAATACTCTTATAACATTTTTCACACGAGCGTATTGATATAATGTAGTGAAGCAGGCAGGACTCAAGTAAAAAACATAAAATACTGATATTCAGCATAAAAAAACCTGTAAATACCAAGCAGTAACCTATATGGTAACCATTTGGTTTAGGTTTGTTTTTGACTGTTTGCTTACGCTTACTCCCTTATTTGATTACAAAGTAAAACTGCTATTACGCAACCTTTTTGCGTACTACTTTTTTATTCAAAAAAAATCTCTGTGAATGCCTGAAAACCTCCTGTAATCAACTAATAATAAACTTTTTACATCAAACAACTATTGAAAGATTATGGCAAAAGAAGATCAAACCCCCACTCCCGAAGCCTTGCGTTCCCGCATTTTAGGTTTAGAAATGATCGACTGGAAAGCAATGGATTTTATCCAGCAGGACAACTTTAAGGTATCTACCGACGAGCAATACCAAAAAGTGGTCAGCTCGTTAGTCAATAACCAGTTCGTAGCCCCTTTTTATGTATGGCGAGACGAAGCAGGCAACCACTGGTGTGTAGACGGCAAGCGCCGCGATACCGTGTTGCGTCGTATTGAAGAAGAAGGTGGGGCAACGGTGCACGATACCGATACCGGGCAAAACCAGTTCTACGAAATTACTATCCCCACAGAACTACCTGCGCTCATTATCGAGGCAGACTCCAAAGAAGAAGCGGCCAAGTTGGTGCTCCTTTATTCCTCCGGTTATGGTGAGGTGACTCAACAAGGGCTGGCCGAATTCATTGAACAGTACGACCTCAACTTTCCTCAGCTCAAGTTTGAAATCAACCTCCCTGAGTTTTCTATGCCTCGCTTCGAGCAAACCTTTGATACCTTTGGGCTGGGCAGTAATGGCAGTGCAGGCGGGGAAGCTCCCTATGCCGAAGAACACGAAGACTTTATGCCTGACGAAGAAGCCGAGGTAATCGTACAAAAAGGAGATGTATATGAGCTCAACGGCAAACACCGTCTCATCTGTGGGGACAGCCTTTTGGCAGCAACCTTTGAAACCCTAATGAATGGAACACTAGCAAGAGTACTTATTACCGACCCACCTTATAACATCCCTTACAGTCTATTTGGTGGCTTAGGCAAAGTACAGCACGAAGACTTTTCTATGGCTGCGGGCGAAATGGGTGACCAGGAGTTCGTGGAGTTTCTTGCAACCTATATGCGCCACGCCGTACAACACACCGTAGATGGCAGCATTCATTACAATTTTATGGACTTTCGTCACGCCTGGCACATGTGCGAGGCTGGAGGTAAAGTATATGGCAGCCGCGAACCCAAACAAGTCTGCGTTTGGAACAAATCTATTCAGGCAAATGGCAGCTTCTATAGGGCAAAACATGAGTTTTGTTTTATTTTCAAGTCGGGTGAGGCAAAACACTTGTCTCATCTGGAACTCAAAGATCGTTTCCGCTCTAATGTTTGGGAATACAAATCTGCCAACGATTTCTCGAATGAGGAACGCAAAGAGTTTGGCAGGTTAGGTGCCCTGGAAAACCACCCCACACCCAAACCAGTGCGAATGATTGCCGATGCCTTGCTCGATACTACCAACGAAGGGGACATTGCGTTGGACTGCTTTTTGGGTTCAGGTACCACTCTGATGGCCGCCGAACGCACCCGCCGGATATGCTATGGTGTTGAATACGAACCTGGCTATATGCAAGGCATTCTTACCCGGTTTATTCATCATTGCCAAACCGAAAACAAACCATTTGAGATCACACGCAATGGTGAGTTGATGACGGAGGAAGCCCTTGCCCCCTTGATGCCTAAATAAATGCTGGGGCAGTCAAATCCGTGTCTAATCAGTTAGGCATGGATTTGCTGACCCACTCCCTTCCCCTTTATTTTTTGCTTTAGGCAAATTATACCACTACACCTTGCCTATTTCTCCATTCTCATAACAAATGGCTGTTTAAGCTCTTTCAATTGCGCACTTTTGTAACTACCGTCATATAGCGCAGTTACTGAGTAATAATAACTTATATTGGGCAAATTGTACACGCCCATGCGCGGGCGCGCGCGAAGGAAAATGAGCAAAGATAAAAAAAACATATCGCCCCAAAGGAAAAGCAAGGCTACCGAACACTACACGACTCCTGACAAGCAAAAGGCTTTTGTGGAGGCACTCGTGCATACCGGAGGTAACCGCCAACTTGCCTGTGAACGCGCCAGCCAACAATTGGGAGTCAAGGTATCACGCAGCTCGGTCTATCACTGGCTCAAAAACAACCAAAGCTTTGCCAAAAAAGTAGCCGAAGCCAACCAGATTGGCGATGCTATTACGGTAGACCTTGCCCAAAGTACCCTGGTACAACGCACCCAGGGCATGTATTACAAAGAGCAGGTGGTGGTAAAGCTGAAGGTAGATAAGTACAAAGAACGGGTAGAAGTAAAAGAAGTGAAAAAGTACCTGCCGCCTGATTATCACGCGGCAAAAATACTGCTGAGTGCCAAGGCACAACACCTGGGGTATGGTACCCAAAAAGTGGAGCATTCGGGTGAAATCACCACCAAAAATATTCAGGTAACCATTGCCAACCCTTATGAAGCTGAGGCAAACGAAAATGGGGAGGGAGAAATAGATGACCAGTAAAAAGAAAGGGCAAGCAGTGACCGTCCGCCCCAGTAAACCCCAGTTTGATATTTACGTGTCGCGTACTCCGGTCAACTTGTTTATGGCGGGGCAGGGAGCAGGAAAAACGCACGGGGCTGGTTTGATTTCGTTTCGTTTGATTACCAACTTTCCCGGAGTGTTTGGTTTTATGGGCGCCAACACCGATATGCAGCTCACTGACTCTACCCTATACCGGGTCTTTTTGGTCTGGAAAGATTTGGGGTTGGAAGAATATGACGAATACCTGGGGCAGGGCGACTATGTGGTGGGCACTCAACCCCCCAGGCACTTTAGCCGGGAAGGGCACGCTTTTAAAAGCTACCGCAACAAAATCAGCTTTTGGAATGGCTGCGTAGTTTTTATTGGGTCTTTGGAGAACTACAAAGCCCACGATGGGAAAGAATTTGCCTGGGCGATTTTGGATGAAACCAAGGACACGCGCGAGGAAGCAGTGCAGGAAGTAATCCTGGGAAGGCTTCGCCAACAAGGTTTGTATATTAGCCAGACAAGGGTGGGGGCACTCACTAGTGAGGAATATGATGAAGGAAGCCCTGTAGCAGCTAACCTCCCTTTTAACCCTTTGTATATTTTTACTTCTCCTGCCAAAGTCCCTTGGATCAACGATTGGTTTGAGTTGAGCGAGTATGAAGAAGAAATCAAGGCAAAGATTTATGATCCGCCCCAGTACTTTAAAAAGAAAGTAGGCGGGGGCTCTAAGTTTGTGGTGATTTCAGCTACTCACCTGAACCTCAAAAACCTGCCTTCTAACTACATTCAAAAACAAGAAGCCAACCTTGCCTCTCATCGGCACGGGATGCTCATTTATGGAGACCCCCTGGCCAAAAGTGGAGGTGAGTTTTGGAAACAATGGGATGCCAGCGTGCATTCAGGGTATTATTATGAAGCAGTGTATGATCCTGCCCACCCCCTGGATATTACCTGGGACTTCAATGTGCACCCTTATGTGACCTGCATTGTCATTCAGGTATTTGTGCGACCCAAGGAAGGGATGATTGATGTGTATATTTTAGATGAGATACTGGGTAAGACCCCTCGCAATACAACCCCTCATACTTGTGAGAATTTTTTAAAAATATACCAATCCCACCAGGGGCGAATTTATGTGCACGGTGATCCATCGGGCAAAAATAAGCAGACCAAAACCAAAGACAAGCGCTCCGATTTTAAGGTGATTGCCGAGCAGCTCAAGCCTCACTTTACCAGCCTGCGTGATATGGTGCTGTCCAAGGCACCAAGCATATCAGAGAGTGGAGATTTTATCAACCTGATCTTAGAAAAGCAAAGCTATGGTATTCGGGTGCACGTAGACAAAGCCCGTTGCAAAACGGTGATTCGGGAATTTGAATACACCAAAGAGGCCGAAGATGGCACCATCAGCAAAAAAACGATCGAAGACACCAAACTCAAAATTCGCTACCAACCCTTTGGGCACATTTCAGATGCGATCCGCTACTTTTTTGTGGCAAAGTTTGCGAAGGAGTACAAAAAATTCAGAGGGAAGGGCACCAGCCAACGCAAAACACAAACTGTACCACGAAAACAATCAAAAGATGCATTCTAATTTTTTACACCGCTACGACTACCGCCGAAGGTTGAGTGAAGCGGATTTACTTGATTTCATAGCAGGGGACTGGGGCAAGCTTGCCGAAGCCCAAAAATCGGCCATCGAAGAAATGGGGGAGTACATGGCTGCCCGTTCGTCATTGCCAAAAATATTTATCCAGTTATTTGCCTATGATTTTGCCCAAACTTTCGCAGCAGGTGATTTGGTATGGGTGAATATGAGTCCTGATACTCATCTGCCCCCAGAGGTGAAATACTATAGAGTCATCAAAGCCAACCAAGGCATTACTCCATCCAGCGATAACCCTGCTTATTGGCAGCCCTTGACCACCGATCCTCGCAGTACGATTGTACGTGATTTTGTGGTAGATATTGCCCTTTACAGGGTAGTGCCTGCCAATAGCCCCATAGAGATTGCCAATCAGTTTCGGCAATTTTATGACGATGCCATTGCCTGGTGTAAAGTCTATATGAAAAACGAGCGCCCGACTCAGTTGCCTCAAGAACCTCCTGGGGACCGGGGGATACTCATTGCAGGTGGTAAAGATAAACCAAGCTACGGCAGTAGTAGCAGCAGCAATAACAACGATCGACGAAATAGTTACCAAGGTTGGTAAACATCAGTTACACTTTTTTTCAATTGCCCAATGTCTAAAAAAACAAACGAATGACTCTGCCTACTACCCCTCACCTGAGCACTTTTGCCTCGGTGTTTCAATACGGCAGGGACCGCGTAACCATTGCCGACTGGATGCAAGCCTGGCGCATTGCCGAAAGCCCGGTCATGCCCCGTACCTATCCTTTGATGGAAATCTATGACATGGTCTGCATTGATGCCGAAGTAATCACCGCCATCAATAACCGCAAGAACAAAGTATTGGGTGAGCCTTTTTTAGTACTTGACTCTGACGGTAATTATCAGGAGGCTGCCACTAAAAAACTTCGGGGCAGTTGGTTCGATGATTTCATCAATGCGGTGCTCGATGCAGAGTTTTTTGGTTACTCGCTGATTGAGATAGGGCAAGATTTACATGATAACTATTCTATCAAAGAAATCAATACCGTTGAGCGGCGCAACATTATTCCTGGGCGAAAGTTAGTGCTTCCTTATCCTTTCTCTGCCTACGGTGAGGGCATTGACTTTAGTGCCGATTATTTGAAGCGTTGGTATATCTTCTGCCATAGCAAACGTTTCCCGTTAGGCTTGTTGTTGTACGCGGCCCCTTATGCCATTCTCAGCAGGGATGCCCTCATAAAGCACGCTGACTTTAACCGGGATTATGGCAAGCCCTATAAGATTGTGCATACCGACAAGGAAGGAGAAGAACGCCGTGAGGTATTGGATGCTTTGCTCAATGTAGAGGAAGAGCTCAACGGGGTATTTGATATTGAAGAAAAGGTAGAGGTTGCTTTTCCCTCCGGAGGGGGCGGTACCATAGATACCTTTGATAAAATGGATGAGAAGGCAAGCAAGAAGCTGCTGAAAATCATTCAGGGACACGTCAAACTCAGTAACGATACTGAGGGCGGTGCCCAAACCTACATGAACAAAGACAGCATTGCCAAAACACCCAGCGAAGAGATCAGAGAATATGATATGGCAAGGGTGGAGTCGGTAGTGAATGAAGAACTCTTTCCTCGCCTGCTGGACTTCAATTACCCGTTGGCCGGGCATTCGTTTATCTTTTTGGATACCCACCTGCGCGAGCTCCAGCGCCAAAAGAAAAGCATCTCGGAAACCGCGCTCACCCTTGCCTTGAATCACTTTGAGGTAAGCCCTGCCGAGTTTAAGAAAGCTACGGGAATTAAGGTAAAAAAGAAGGCAACCTTGCCCATAGACCAAAATGTAAAGCAGGTAATAAAAAAGAAAGAAGCAACAAGTGATGAAGGTACTACAGATATCAGTATTGCCACTGAACCTAAGACTGAAGCCAGTCAGGAAACAGGCAACCAGGTAGACAGTGCGAGCAATCTTGATACTAATGTCGAAGTTGCCAAAAACCAAGACTTTTTTAAGTATGGTGCGGTAACGCTGCCCATTAGAGATAAAAATCTATGGGTGAGCCTACTGCCAGACATCGATATAAACGACTTGTACATCTGCCCCAAGGCAGGAGTATACGGCTACGAAGATACGCCGCACATCACTGCTTTGTATGGATTACATGCTTTAGCAGGAACACCGGATCAAATCAAGGAGTTGCTTTCTGCCAAAAAGTATGCTTCAAAAGGTATTGAGGTAAACCTCACCTCCATTTCGGTGTTTGAGCAAAAAGACAGGGACTATGAGGTGCTCAAGTTTGAGGTAACCAGCCCTGCCTTAGTAACGCTCCACGAAGCATTAAAAGCAGAACTTAAACATACTTTGCAGTATGAGACCTATCAGCCCCACGCCACCATTGCTTTTATAAAAAAAGGAGCCGCAAAGAAATACATCATTGCCAAAATAGAGCAGCCGATCAAGCTATCTCTAAGCGAAGCGATTTATAGCGATGGCAGCGGGAACAAGACACTCATCAAACTCTAAACGACGCTTTGCGCTAACCATAAAACCTAAATGCTGATGATCAACGAACGAAAATTTAGAAAAGTCATGCGCGGCATGCCCAGTGGCGTGGGACGGGTCATGCTGCGCTACGTCCAGCGCAACTTTGCCAGTGAATCGTATAGAGGCAGCGCCTGGCAACCTCGCCGAAACCAGGGCAACAACCGCAAGCCACTACTGGTAGACACAGGCAAGCTCAAAGCTTCTTTTAAGGTAAGGGAGGCTAGTTGGCGAGTGATTAGGGTAGGCAGTGATCGGCAGGCAGCAAGTGGCAACGCTCACCTTGCCCAACTCCACAATGAAGGGGCGCAAGGCGTTGCCACCGTTCGCACTTATACCCGGAGGGGGCGTAATGGATCAGTGAGGGTACGTAGCCACCGCAGACACGCCCACCTGCCTCAACGACAGTTTATGCCCATCCCAGGTACAGAACCACTCCCTCCGGAACTTTGGGCAGCCATTGAAAATTTTGTAAGCGTAGAGTTAGACAAAGTATTTAAATAAAACGCATAAAAATGATTGATTTATACAACGAATTAGAGATACGCCTCAAAACACCCGAAGTAGGCATTCGTCATTTTAACTTGTGGGAAGGGCAATTTGACAATACCAGCGAAAAATTTCCTTACCCCCTACCTGCCGCCTACCTGGAAATCACCCGCGAAGACACCAGTCCGCTGGGTGACAAGGTGCTGCTGGTCAAATCCAGCTTTACCCTGCATCTGGGTTGCAAAGATTACCGTCCCACTACCACTGGAGCCAAAGTTACCACGGGCAAAGGTATCCTTTTGCTCTCCCAAGTCATCACCGCCCAGCTCCACGGTTGGCAATCGGGTAAGTTTGGTACGCTTACCCAAGTGAGTAGGCGCACCGTGAATGGCAATGGGTATTTGTACCGGGTGGAGCATGGGTATGAGATGAGTTATAAGGATTATTCGCCACAAGTAGAAAGAGAGAAGATCGATGGGGATAAGGTAGTAGTAAGAATAGAGTAACGCTACCAGTACCGGATACTTGATTTTTTACCTTGGTATTACGTATTTTATTTCAGTTGATTTTTACATCAAAACCTGACCTTAAAAAGTTATTAGTGTTAAACTATATTTACCAATGAGCCAACCTGCCGAAGGGGATGAATTTTCTCACCATTGTTTTCATTGCGATCAAAAATCTACTCAACATTACCTATATTCAGAGAAGGAACAGGTAGAGTTTGAAGGAGATACAGTAGAGATTATAGACTCTTTTTATTTGTGTTTATTATGTGGACAGGTGAATAAAATAGAGGATATATAAATTTACCCATTCTCCCACCACTTTGCCTGGCTATCTATAAAAATATTGCTCTCCGGGACGCTTAACTTGTCGTTGGTCAGGTGAAAAAATGGTCGGTTACTTTGAGTTTTAAAATCTTTGGTCAAATCTGCTTTTTGACCATACACAGGTGTTTTGAGGCGTTTATACGTTTTCTCATATCCACCCACGCACCGCTCTTCTCCGTTTTCAAACCAGGTGGATACTTCAATATATCTGGTAGCTTTGCCATAATGCACAGGAGTTAAGATACTGCCACTGCCTGGATACCAGTAATAAACCCGGCCATAATACAAAGTATGCAAAAAACGCTCAAAAAGTCTTGGTCTGAATGCTTCTTCTCCCAACGCTTTGGTGAGCGGCACCACCCAAAGGATGTATGCCCCTCTTTTTTTATATTGCGCAGTTCGGTGTAAAATTTTAGGAATGGAAAGTGTGCTGGCTTGCACCTCTATAACCACTCCTTTTCCGTCGATCCTTCCGCTTATATCAGGTCTGACCATCTGGTAGCCTTTACTACTGTTTGCCCACAAGGGTCTTTCTACTTCCCAGCGACCGCCTGAATAGGCTTGTTGTAAAACAGCCGCAATTTCGTTTTTACAGTTTTTATGCAGCTCGCTTTCTTTGGTCCCTACAGGACTGTGCCTGGCACTGTACGCAAAGTGGTCACGTTTTTCTACACACCTTCTAATCACCACTTCTTCATAAGTATCAGGGCAATAGAAAGGGGCACCTGTTTTAACCGCTTGTGAAATATGTACCGCCTGGTTGTCAGCAGCACGTTTGGCAACTAACTTTATCTTATCAGGGGTAGAATTGTACTCGTAAGGCATACAGATCAAATCATTAGTTTGTAAAATATTTGACAACTGGACAAAAGGTGGTAGAAGGGGCAAACCACCTCTTATACATCTATCCACCCCTCTACCGAATACCTTGATACCTGGGTTTTGCCACAGCGGGTACAGCGCCTTTTGAGGCTGTCGCCTTGCCATTTGTGCCCCCATATTTTGCAGGCAAGTGGGGTAGGCTTGCCTTTAGCTGTATCTTTATCTCCAGTCTTCTTATTATTCATGCGCGGTGTCATTTTTTGGTTAAATAATCAGTAATGGCTACTTGCTTTTATAGTCTACTTCTTTCAACAACTGGCGCACGGTTTCGGGGCGGTAATAGAACTGATGCCCCAGCAAACGACACAAGAAATTGGTATCGCCCAGAGTTTGCCATTTCTTAAAGGCTGCCCGCACTGCTTCGTGGCGGCGGGTGCTATTCATCCAATCAGTTGACTTGACCTGTTGCCGGATGTGCATCAACTCTTCGACCCCCACTTTCACCTCTGCCAAGTCTGCTTCTTTGAGCCGATTGGCGTTGCGTAAAACCAACGCATACACCGAACGAGGGCGGTAATAGTATTTGTAAGCAAGGGTTTGGCAAATGACCTCTGTCGATCCATACTTGATCCTTTGCAGGTACTTGAAGCTGCCCAGTACATCGTCGCGGCGGCGCACGGCGGGTTCTTTATTTTCGTCTGCCTGGTATAGCTGCTCTATCATGGCTTCGAGGGCTACTACCTCCCAGGGGGGTAGCGCGCTATGTGTAGTGCTCATAGTGTTTTACTGTTTTTGCCTACTAAATTACAAAAAAGTTATCAAACCCTAATTCACTATCTATCATACACTTAAATGTATCTATCCTAAAAAAAAGCCCCAAAAACGAGCACTTGATTCTCTTAGCTTTCGCCTTGTTCAAAAATCAAAACAATACAAACATTGATGAAACAAATCACACGCAAACACCTGGCAGTAATGCTGGGCTTGTTGTTATTGGGGACCAGCCTGGTGGTAGGCTGCAACAAAATCATCCGGGTAAGCAAAGCCCCGGATGAAAAACTTAGCCCCGAAAAAATGGTATTGCCTCGCTTTGTGGCAGGCAAGCTCACCCAAAAACTACGGGAGGTGCTACCTGATACTTTTGCCCGTGTAGAAACCAGGCAAATATTACCCCTGGGCGACACCAAAACCGTGCTCATTGAGGGCAAATATGCCGTAGGTGGCATCCAGTTTCTGGAGAAGGAAGGCAGAGTGGGCGTAGCAGTTTCTTATGACCTGGAACAGCTCTTTGCTTTTGTGGCAGCCAAACTCAAAGAAGAGCTCACTGTTAACGGCAAGACAAGCCCGGAGATCATAGAAGCCCTGGGTTTGTCGCTGGACATTTTGTTTGCTTATTACGAAACCAAAGCGAAAATACCCGTGCAAGGCAAGGTCAACACTGTTTTTCCGAACTCAGCGACCGCCACTGCCCAGGTGTTTTTATCTCAGCTTCGCTTGCTTTACTTTCAGATAGTAAGCCGGGGTGATGGCAATGGGGTAATACTTAAAATGGGTTGGAATGTAGAGGTGTTTGAAGCCTTTTTGACCGATGTGTTGGCGGGGAAGTATAAAGTAAAGGTGGTAGAGAAGGAGTGAGTTGCCCTAAAGCAAAAAAACTTGAAGGAAAGTAGATTAGCATCTACCCATCCCCCAAGATCCTTTAACCAGCTATGCGTTGCAAAGGTATGTTTCTTTTTGGTAATTTAAAATAACACTGCTGTTTTTTTTAACATTTTAATCAAGTAAAAACTTTTTAAAATTAACTGTTGCCAAGGGATTGGATATAGGGACATACAAAAAAGTTTTTTTTAAGAAGCAGCTTTATAGAAAAAATACAACACATCACCAAGTGTCGTCGCTCTTCAATGATACGATTAGAGACTGACGACATTTTTGCCCACTGTTACAGGTTTTTTTAAAAAAAATGTTATGTTTACCGTACAAACACGCACTTCTGCAAATTGAACGCATATTAATCGCACCATATAGGAATTGAAATTCTTCAGGTGACAAATGTTTTGAGATGAATCCATCAATATTAATCGCACCATATAGGAATTGAAATTAGGCCACAGGGTCACCCATCACGGTGAGAAACCCGATATTAATCGCACCATATAGGAATTGAAATACAGTATCAAGTATCGGGCAGCGGCAACGCTCCGAATATTAATCGCACCATATAGGAATTGAAATGTAGGTGTTTTCGCCCAAAAGACAGCACCTCCTCCAATATTAATCGCACCATATAGGAATTGAAATGTAGTTATCCACATAGGGGTGAGAAGCAAATGTATATATATTAATCACACCATATAGGAATTGAGATTAGAGCCTTTTGTAACAAAGAGGTGACTGATAATATTAATCGCACTATATAGGAATTGAAATTAAAATCTCCAGTACCTGGCTTGCCCTGATAGGTCCATATTAATCGCACCATATAGGAATTGAAATATATCCTGAACAACGCCTGCTGTAGTGTTGGGGAGAGTTTTTTTTGGAATAACATCCATCTGACTAAGTAGGGGTAGGTATTGGAGGTATGGCTACCTGGAAACTTTCTTGTTCGAATTGACTCACATCTGAGCCTACTAATCTCCAGGGTAGGGCGGAAACAACAAATCCGGCATGTTTATCAATTAAATAATCGATCAGGGTTCAAGCTAATTGAATATTTATTTAAGGTAAAAGTTAGAAAAAATCCTGAATGGGGGATATGTGTCAAATTATCTAAAGTTGACAATATTTCTCAAAAGTGAAGAGCCTCCTGGATTGCATCTGGTTACATTACAAATCAGGCAATACAAATATATATTATTGATCGCATTCCTGAAGCCACTTCACCGCATGAACTTTGGCCGCAATAGGCATGATATGCAAGCAACCACTGGGGAACAGTTTATTCAAACGGCGTGAGAATCCAAATTGATAAATTACGTTTTCAGGAAAAGTAAAGGCAACGTAGTGTTTGCAGCCTATGGTTTTGGTCATTTTAGGAATCCATTCATTGACCACCCAATCAATGTCTTCGGGGCTTGCTGAAAAATGTTGTAAGTCTAAAAACCATTTGCCCACTTGGTATTTTTTGGCATGTTGACCCACTTCTTGTAATAAACCTTTGAAATCTTTTCTGGGACAATGTCCTTTGCTTTTAATAATGAAAATCCCTTCTGAAGCCATTAAATCAGCGCTGATGTAGTTGCTTCTATAAATATCGGTCACCTTAATGTTTGCTGTAGTGCTCATTGCGAATGATTAATCGTCAAATTTTGTATTAAGTAGTTGATTTGATAGTTGGCAAAGATCAAACAAAGAATATAAGCAACTGACTATTAAGTATTTAAATTAACAAGAACAAGTGTTAAAGAACCATTTAGAGAATAAAATTCCCTATTTGGGAATAAAAAGTTAAGCTTGGCTTTTTATTGGTAGAAGGTGGAGGCGGCAAGCCAAACCTCTGGGAAAGATAGGTTTTGTAGAGGAAGAATGTATGATGACAAATGTAAAAGCATCACACATCATTGTTTTAAGGAGTGAGTCCATGCTTCAAAAGAAGTTTGCATAATTTAGTCGTTGTGCTAAACCACTATATTAGCAAACTACCCCATTTTATTCAACAATCAGCAATATACACTAATAAAAACTGGAGTCTAAAACTCCAGTTCCTCCTCCTGATAATATAGCCTGAATATTTCGCCCTCTTGCAGGCTAAAGTTCCAGTCAGCCTCAAGGGTTGCCAGTTCCTGCATCAGCTCACTTACCTTTTCCTGAGTTGCCCAATAACCTGCTTCACGCAGGGCTTTCTTTAGGTGCAGGGTAGTCAGTATTTTATGTTGGTTAAAGTGAGCCGTGGCCTGTTGTTTCACTACTTCATAACTCAGTTTTTTGAAGCGTAGGGTGTGGTATTCAAACTCCTCATTTACCGGGTTCAGCTCAAATAAAACATTCAATTCTTTTAACCGATCGATGTGCAGTTTACGCCACTCTCCCTTGTCGAGGTCGTAGTAATTAACCCAACCTTGGTCTTTGGGTGGATTATACTCTGCCCCGTTTGGGTGATCCTTGGCCGGGATCAGGCTAAAGTTTAAAGTTGCTTTCCGCACGTTTAGGGTGCCGTCTAACTTGGTGTAGGCGACCTGTACGATGCCTTTTCTTAAATCTTGTTTTAACTCCTCCTTAGTAAGGGAGTTGGTAGCGTTGATTTCAATGGTTGTTGTCATTGTAGTAAGCGTTTTGGTTGTTTGTTTAACTTTAATTATAAACCAAAGTACGACAAACACACACCCACTATCAAGCACTTAATCCCTTGATAACGAGGCGAATAAGATTAATTGCAAAAGCATACATTTCGCCCCAAAACCCACCAAATTGCCCACAATATGTCCTTGTTTGCCCCAAAACGCCCCTGGTTTTTTTCTAATTTGATCAAATACAGCTACCACGTAGACTCACCATTGCACTACTCCAATCCAAATCGCCCCAAACTCACATAAAAGCTGCACTTTTCCAAGGGAACAAAACGTATCAAAATATCGCTTTTCGCAGACAATATTACACCATAATTACCTGTGCCACAGTGAGTTGCTAAGGGTACGCAATTAGTCGTTCTTTGTATCATAATAATTAAACAAGTAAACAAAAACATAAAAAAATAAAAAAAGATGAATCATATAAAACAAAGAACAATAGTAGCACTAAGCAGCGGAACAGTTCAAATTACCCTCAACGGAAAGATTGAAAAAACCACCTTAAACCTTGATTTGATCCCAGCTAAAAAGCACCAGCAAATTGGTAAAGAAAACCACCAGGGCAAGCAGCTCACCTTTTACAGCCTCAGCGAAGAAAAATGGAAAGTAATTGATTTTGAACAGGTAAGCGAAATAAGAGTTCTTACCTTTTTCACCCAGACAATGCCCGTAACCATTTTCAAGAAATTAATATAAAGCCAGACAAAACCAAGCCCTTGCCCTACCTCTACAGGTGGGGCGTTGCTTGTTGGTGCAAACTATGAGCAGGTTGCTAATGACCGTTCGTTTTTTTATCTTTTTTGGTTGCTCTAAAGCAATGCCCCACTGACTTCGGGTAAAATCAGTGGGGCTTTTTTTGTTGGCTTATATTGCATCCACTCTTTCTATTGAAAAATCAATCACTGCCATGCAAGGCTTTTTCTCCCAGAATGCTTTCCCGTAATGGCTTATCAAATAAGTTTTAGCGCTCTCCTGTGAGTCAGTCAAGTCATAAGCACCAGTGGAATAATTTTTATACAAATACTGGTTTCTTGGGTAGTTATATTGATCTACAGCCTTGAATACCTTAGAGTCAATATAGTTTATATCCAGAAGACTCAGGATATGGCAAAACTTTCGAACCTTTAGATTGATCAGTTTAATAATCAAGGAAAGGTTGGTTCCTTCAATGGGCATTGATAACTGATCATTTAATTGAGCGAACAAATCCTCCTGAGTTTGTAGAATATTTTCTCTGTTTTCATGTTGAATTTGTTCCCAACCAATGATTGGCAGGAAAATCCGTGAGATTTTCTGTCGTCCAATTATTTTATTGAACAAATCAAGCGAGATGCTTCGGTTTTGAATAGTTATATGATCCATGTATTCTCGTTTTATTTAGTAGTACGTTTAACTTTAATTATGAACCAAAGTACGACAATACCCTGCCCACTATCAAGCACTTAAATCGCTGATAAAGAGGCGAATAAGGTTAGTTTCAAAAACGTACTTGTTGCCCCCAAACCAGCTAAAACACCCTCAATATGTCCTGATCTGCCCCAAAACGCCTGCACTGTTTTTATCATTTATTATCATTTGCCTATAGCATAGCTACTCTATTGCACTATGGTAATCTAAATTGCCCCAAACCCGCCCACAAATGGCACTTTTCGAAGTACACAAAACACCTCAAAATATCGCTTTCTGCAAGTACTATTACATCATAATCACTTGTGTCACAGTGAGTTGCTAAGGGCACGCAATTAGTCGTGCTTCGTGATATAAATTATTAGAAAACAAGAAAATGAAAACAAGAAAAAGATTTCGAATACCCGGAAGAACCGTTTTTGACCGGGACCTGGAACAGCACCAGGTAATACTTGACATGGGCAAAATTCATGAAGGGTTGCTGAAGGTGACCCACGAACAACTTGGCTCCACCTGGTTACCCATCAGTGTGGTTCGAAACATAGAACCACTCAGCACTAAAAACTACATCATCGAAGTAAACCGAGATTACTGGAAGGATATTTTTTGGATGAGTTAAACTACCGAAATATGATTTTAAAACAACAAACCAAGCCTAAATATGAGCTACGATAAAATACTAACCGAAGCGGATAAACTTAGCAGCAACGAACTACTCTGGCTAATTGCTGACCTTAACCACATGCAAAAAGTGAAGGAATACGATGAAGTACGTCCTAAGCTTCAGGGGCATACTAAAGGTGTGGTGTTGTCTGAAAAAAACGAACTTGGTTTTATTCTGACTGACGAGCCGGAATACGATGAAGGAAAACTTCAGCTGATGGCAGAACCTTATGGAGATAAAATGATTTATGCCTTGTATACCCTGCACGGTATCGAAATTAAACACCTGTTTACCTTAACGGATGGCTGTTTCGATTGGGAGAAAAAACTGGCTCCAAAAATCAGACTGTTTTTTGAAAAAGGGGCAGCAGCATTTGAATAATAAGGAAGGAACCGGGAGCCTCCCTCGATGAGTCGGCTTCCAGATTCTGATTTTTCGGGGGAGCCTTGCTTTGGGCAGGAGCAAAAACGAAACCCTATATCAGGTTTCGTTGGCTGGTGTGATCGGTAAAGCAGGGGTAACACTTTTTGGTTGCTTTCTGAATATATAAACTGTAATGGTTCAAACTTTTTCTGACAGCAGGAATGCTACGCACTTGGAATAGTGCAATATTAGGATGAGTGGTTGTCAGACAAGTTGTCCGATCTTTCATCCTCTCTTTACGTCAAAGTTACTCTTAATTCTTTCCACTTCCAAATTTCCTTACGTCGTTTGGAAGTGGTCAGAATTAAGTTGATTTTGTCTGCAAGTTCGGATTCACTTCCGAAAAAGAAATCATTTTTATTTTAGCTAAATGCAAACTATCTAACCAAGTTCTCATCGGTGTTTTTCCATAACAATATTTTCCCTGATGAGTTCGGTTAAGATTGTATTCATCCAACCATTTATTCAAATCTTCTTGTAGCTCCTCTAAATTATTATAAATCCTTTTGCGAAAGGCTACCGCGTAAAATTCGTCTTGTATTGTCCGATGGAAACGTTCACAGATACCATTGGTTTGAGGACTTCTAGCTTTGGTTTTAGTATGATCAATATCCTCTATAGTTAGGTACAATTCATATTCATGGTGTTCTCTTTTACCACAATATTCCGTTCCTCTATCAGTCAATACTCTCAGAAGCTTAATGTCGTGTTGCTCGTAAAAAGGTAAGACTTGATCGTTCAATAAGTGGGTGGCTACCAACGCATTTTTTCGGTCATAGAGCTTGGCAAAGGCCACTTTTGCATACGTATCAATAAAAGTTTGTTGATAAATTTTACCAACTCCTTTAATAGTTCCCACATAATAAGTATCCTGAGCACCTAAATAACCAGGGTGGTAGGTTTCTATTTCTCCGTGCGCTTCTTTTTCCTGTTTAGCTTTCTCCAAAGCTTGCACTTGAGACTCGGTTAAAATCAAGCTCTCCTGAGCTACTTTTGCTTCTAATGCCTTCAAACGTTTTTTGAAATTCTCTAAATCGTGTCGGAGCCAAATGCTGCGTACTCCACTTGGAGAAACGAAAACGCCTCGCTTTTTGAGTTCATTACTGGCCCGTTGTTGACCATAAGCCGGGTATTCTATAGCAAAAGCTACCACCGCTTTTTCCACCTCAGCATCTACCCGGTTAGCGAGTAAAGGCTTCTTACGACTAATTTCTTGCAAAGCCGTTTCTCCCCCTTCTTCATAGAGTTGTTTAAAACGGTAAAAGCTGTCTCGGCTATAGCCGAGTACTTTGCAAGCTTGGGATACATTCCCTAATTCTTCTGCTAGTTTTAACAAACTGAGTTTGTTCGCTATTATCTTATCGTGATGGGACATAATGAAATAGTTTAAACCTTTAATAGTACAATTGTTTTACGATGTACTGTCAGATCAAGTTTAAACTATTTCACATAAACGAGGCTGTATGACCAACCCCGTTTTACTGCCATCCCAACCTACCCCTCTTTTTTAGCCGCTTCTTCCGCTTTT
Organism: Microscilla marina ATCC 23134; assembly: GCF_000169175.1. Taxonomy (NCBI): domain Bacteria; kingdom Pseudomonadati; phylum Bacteroidota; class Cytophagia; order Cytophagales; family Microscillaceae; genus Microscilla; species Microscilla marina. The sequence continues at coordinate 237,918 of NZ_AAWS01000009.1, read as the reverse complement.
GCGATGCGATAGTTGAGCTGCCTCAACTCCTCAATCATCAGGGTTAAAAATTCCACTTGTTTTTCCTGTACTACTACTTGCTCAATGGCTTTGGTCGCTTTGGCTGTTTCAAGTGTTTTTTTTACCTGGGCTAGTTCAATAGCTAACTCATTTCTTCTTTCTATTATTACCCAGTATGCTTCGTTTGTAATCATGGCTGTTTTATTTAGTAATGTGTGCGTTTAACTTTAATTATGAACCAAAGTACGACAAACAATCTCTCACTATCCAGTACTTAATCCCTTGATAACGAGGTGAATAAGATTAGTTGCAAAAGCGTACTTTTTGCCCCAAAAGCTGCCATTTCGCCTCCAATATGTCCCCGGTTGCCCCAAAACGCCCCTGGTTTTTTCTGATTTGATCAAAAGCTCCCATCTGGTAGTTGCTTGATTGCACTACTCCTATGCAAACCGCCCCAAACCCGCCCAAAAGCTGCACTTTACCAAGGGAACAAAGCGCCTCAAAATATCGCTTTCTGCAAGTTGTATTACATCATAATTACCTGTGTCACAGTGAGTTGCTAAGGGCACGCAATTAGTCGTTCTTAGAGTCATAATAATTAAAACAACCCCCAAACAAGATTAACAACAGATGAAACCAACGAATTTAAACCCCACGATATTAAAAAGTTTTAAAGCAACCGAAAGCTTTTATAAACACCAATATCCCAACCACAAAATAAGCCAGGAAGTATTTACAAAGGCTTTCATTGAAGGAATGAAAGAGGCAGCTAAAATGACCCCTGAAAAATTTAATACAATCAAAGAAGAATACATCATGGGCGGCAAAAAACTGGAAAACCTAGCCTCAAAAGCCAACAAAAACAAGCTAGATAAAAGAAGCTTTACCAGAGGGTTTGTTTCTGGATTTACTGCGTAAGACCTACCCCCCCCCCCTTAAAAACTATTACCTGGACTAAAGCCCTCCACCACCTCATCAACCCAAAAAAAATCTTCACTTTTAATTTTTCCGTTCTATGAATGCATGATTAGTCAAAGCATTGCTGACCCGCAGCCACTGAGCAGGCGGGCAAGTATCAAGGTTGCCTGAAGGTGTTTTTTGAAGAAGAGTTGGGGGATGGATAAAAAGCGTTGGTTTGTGATAGAGGCTGGACTGGATCATCAACCAGCCCCTTGATTTTGTCTGGTTTAGTTAATATGGTCAAAATATGGGTGAGGCATCAATTCCCGAATATCGTCGTCCTTTACAAACTCATAATACTCAAGAACTCTTTTTCGATCGTTGGGTGAATGAAGAATATGCGTCGTAAGTTCGCTTGGTAATTCTTTTTCCCGGTTGAGCCTGAGCGCATCCACATATAATAAAATACCTGTATCGTTTAGTTCATTGTTATCATCAAAGAAAACGAACTGTTTGAACATTAAATGGCCTTCTTTCATTTTGTCACATTATTTATCATTTACTATCTGTTTTTACGTGCACACCATAAATATACAGCATAACGCTGTATTTTTTATGCGCTACTTATTGAAAAGGAGTCAGGGTTTTATTTGTAATGCCAGGCAAGCACCAAACCCAGCGGTTAAGTTGAATTGCCGCTGGGTTTACTTGATGACGCTTACTTTTATTACAAACTATTTTTGACGCATTCAGTAGCGATTTTGTTTACCCAGGCGATGCCTGTGAAATAAACACCTACCCAGACCCAGGCGTTGGGTGCTTACACAAGTAGCTGAGTAATAGTCGTTCGTTGTGTTAATTCTATCTTTTTCTGGCTGAACCTACCCAAAGCAAAACCCCAACAACTTCATAAAAATTAGTGGGGCTTTCTGTTGATTATTTTACTTCACGATTTGCTTCGGCAAATTGCTCGGCTTGTTCCATTAGGAGGTGGAGTTCTCCATCCAGTCTATCGATGATCTCCAGCTCTTTTTCATAAAAGGCGACATCTACCAATGTGCGGGAATCTTTGGCGTGTTCCAGGGCTCTTTCGGCAAGCAGGCGTTCCTTGCTGAGCTCTTCGCTTCGTGTGGTCAGCAAGGCATACAGTTCTTTCTGGGTATTCATTTGATCTCTGTTTTATAGTTTGTATAAAAACACCGGGACAAAGCCGCCCCGGTGGTGTTAATTATTCACTGCCTTTGGCACCAGCAGTCACTAGTTTTGATTTGAGTTTCATCAACTCAAATACTGCCCGATCGACATTACTTAGTTCAATTTCGCAGCGATCAGCCTCATTGCTCTTGCCTGCCTTTACACAGGCTTTGAACTCCTGACTGGTGGCTGCTTTATGCCGTTGTAATGCTTCAATTTGGGCTTCTACAATTTGAATGGCGTTGTCCATGTCGTTGTTTTATTTAGTAATTATTTATAAACCAAAGTACGACAAACCTACCTCCACTACCTAGTACTTAATCCCTTGATAACGAGCCAAATAAGATTAGTTATCAAAGTGCACATTACGCCCTCCAAACCAGCTAACTCCCCCCCAATATGTCCTCATTTGCCCCAAAACACCTCCACTCTTTTCACCATTTGTTATTATCTGCCCATAGCATTGCTACTCTATTGCACTATGGTAATTGAAACTGCCCAAAACCCGCCTGGAAATGGCACTTTACGGGGGGCACAAAACCACTTCAAATATCGCTTTTCGCAGATAGCATTACATCATAACCTTTTGTTTAACAGCGAGTTGCTAAGGGCAGATCATTGCTGGCACTTTACGCTGAAGTTATTGATTAACAAAACATAAAACAGATGGAAAATTTAGATTATACCAATTACGATGGAAAGAGAGCCATCAGGCTCTTTTTCTTTGCTGCTGGTAGCCGTGCGACACTTTAGGCATAGACTAAAACCCTGGCACTAACCAGACTCTTGGCATTTAACTATTCAAGGTAGCCGTACCACGCTTTCTAATCCAATAGGCACCTTGGCACTAACCAGACTCTTGGCATTTAACTATTCAAGGCGGACACGTCACACTTTTAGAGCTGGTAAATATATTTACTTTGACAAGACTCTTGGCATTGAATTATTTAAGGTAGCCACCACACACTTTGAGCACCAGCGGGCATTCCGGTATTGACAAGACTCTTGGCATTGAATTATTTAAGGTAGCCACCACACACTTTGAGCACCAGCGGGCATTCCGGTATTGACAAGACTCTTGACATTGAATTATTCAAGGTAGCCGTGCGACACTTTAGGCACAGACTAAAACCCTGATATTGACAAGACTCTTGAAATTGAACTATTCAAGGCAGCCGTACTACACTTTCTAATCCAGCAGGCACCCTGGCATTAACCAGGCTCTTGACCTTGAACTATTCAAGGAGGGCACAGCACACTTTCTAATCCAATAGGCTCCCCAGTATTGACAAGACTCTTGAAATTGAACTATTCAAGGCAGCCGTACTACACTTTCTAATCCAATAGGCTCCCCGGTATTGACAAGACTCTTGACATTCAATTATTTAAGGTAGCCACAACACACTTTCTAATCCAGCAGACACTTTGGCACTCACAAGACTCTTGACATTGAATTATTCAAGGCAACCACAACACTCTTTAGGCAGTAACAGGCACCCCGGTATTGACAAGACTCTTGGCGTTGAACTATTCCAGGCAGCCACAACACTCTTTAGGCAGTAACAGGCACCCCGGTATTGACAAGACTCTTGAAATTGAATTATTCGAGGCAGCCACAACACACTTTCTAACCCAGCAGGCGCTCCGGCATTGACAAGACTCTTGATATTAAACTATTCAAGGATGGTACAGCACACTTTCTAATCCAATAGGCACCCCGGTATTAACAAGACTCTTGACATTCAATTATTCAAGGCAGCCGTGCGACACTTTAGGCACAGACTAAAACCCCAGTATTGACAAGACTCTTGACATTGAACTATTCCAGGCAGCCACAACACACTTTCTAATCCAGCAGGCACTCCGGCATTGACAAGACTCTTGACATTGAACTATTCAAGGAGAGTACATCACACTTTAGGCACAGACTAAAACCCCAGGATTGACAAGACTCTTGGCATTGAATTATTCAAGGCGGACACGTCACACTTTTAGAGCTGGTAAATATATTTACTTTGACAAGACTCTTGGCGTTGAACTATTCCAGGCAGCCGTACTACACTTTAGGCACAGACTAAAACCCCAGGATTGACAAGACTCTTGGCATTGAACTATTCAAGGCAGCTGTACCACACTTTCTAATCAAGTAGGCATCCTGGTATTGACAAGACTCTTCACATTGAACTATTCCAGGTAGCCACCACACACTTTAGGCACAGACTAAAACCTTGGTATTGACAAGACTCTTGACATTGAATTATTTAAGGCAGCCACAACACACTTTAGGTGTAGACTAAAACCCTGATATTGACAAGACTCTTCACATTGAACTATTTCAGGTAGCCACCACACACTTTAGGCACAGACTAAAACCCTGGCATTGACAAGACTCTTGACATTGAACTATTCAAGGATGGTACATCACACTTTTAGAGCTGGTAAATATGTTTACTTTGACAAGACTCTTCACATTGAACTATTCAAGGATGGTACATCACACTTTTAGAGCTGGTAAATATGTTTACTTTGATAAGACTCTTCACATTGAACTATTCCAGGCAACCACAACACACTTTAGGCACAGACTAAAACCCCGGCATTGACAAGATTCTTGATATTAAACTATTCAAGGATGGTACATCACACTTTTAGAGCTGGTAAATATATTTACTTTGACAAGACTCTTCACATTGAACTATTCAAGGTAGCAGTACCACACTTTCTAATCCAATAGGCACCCCGGCATTGACAAGACTCTTCACATTGAACTATTCCAGGTAACCACCACACACTTTAGGCACAGACTAAAACCCCGGCATTGACAAGACTCTTGGCATTGAACTATTCAAGGCAGCCGTACCACACTTTCTAATCCAGCAAGCACCTCGATATTGATAAGACTCTTGGCATTGAACTATTCAAGGAGGGCACAGCACACTTTCTAATCCAGCAAGCACCTCGATATTGATAAGACTCTTCACATTGAACTATTCAAGGTAGCAGTACCACACTTTCTAATCCAATAGGCACCCCGGTATTGACAAGACTCTTGACATTGAATTATTCGAGGAGGGCACAGCACACTTTCTAATCCAGCAAGCACCTCGATATTGATAAGACTCTTGGCATTGAATTATTCCAAGCAGCCACAGCACACTTTAGGCACCAGTGGGAATCCAGGCATTGACAAGAGTCTTGGCATTGAACTATTCAAGGCAGCCGTACTACACTTTCTAATCCAGCAGGCACCCCGGCATTAACCAGGCTCTTGACATTGAACTATTCAAGGAGGGCACAGCACACTTTCTAATCCAATAGGCACCCCGGTATTAACAAGACTCTTGACATTAAACTATTCCAGGCAGCCGTACTACACTTTCTAATCCAACAGGCACCCCGGCATTGACAAGACTCTTGATATTAAACTATTCAAGGAAGCCACAACACACTTTCTAATCCAACAGGCACCCCGGTATTGACAAGACTCTTGACATTAAACTATTCAAGGGGGGGCACAGCACACTTTTAGAGCTTGGTAAATATATTTACTTTGACAAGACTCTTGGCGTTGAACTATTCAAGGCAGCCGTACTACACTTTAGGCACAGACTAAAACCCCGGTATTGACAAGACTCTTGACATTGAACTATTCAAGGTAGCCACAACACACTTTAGGCACCAGCGGGAATTCAGGCATTAACAAGACTCTTGACATTGAACTATTCAAGGTAGCCACAACACACTTTAGGCACAGACTAAAACCCCGGCATTGACAAGACTCTTGACATTGAACTATTCAAGGATGGTACAGCACACTTTCTAATCGAGCAGGCGCTCCGGCATTGACAAGACTCTTGACATTGAATTATTCAAGGCAGTCACAACACACTTTGAGCACTAACAGGCACCTCGGTATTGACAAGAGTCTTGACATTGAATTATTCAAGGCAGCCGTACCACACTTTCTAATCCAGCAGGCACCTCGGTATTGACAAGAGTCTTGGCATTGAACTATTCAAGGCAGCCGTACCACACTTTCTAATCCAGGAGACACCCCGGCATTGACAAGACTCTTCACATTGAACTATTCCAGGCAGCCACAACACACTTTTAGAGCTGGTAAATATATTTACTTTGACAAGACTCTTGACATTGAACTATTCCAGGCAGCCACAACACACTTTAGGCACTAACAGGCACCCCGGCATTGACAAGACTCTTCACATTGAACTATTCGAGGCAGCTACACCACACTTTCTAATCCAGCAAGCACTTTCATTTTGACAAGACTCTTGACATTGCACTATTCAAGGCAGCCCACACCTTTAGCGCCAACGAGCATTCTGGCACCAACCAGACTCTTGATATTGAACTATTCAAGGCAGCTACACCACACTTGCAGCACCAGCAGATGCTCCAAGAAGTATTTTCAATAACTTTTGACCCAACAAAGTGTGGCAAAAACTGACGGCTCAGTTTAGATTCTGAAGTTCAGAAATTCTTCAAGGCTTAATAAAGTATTCCTGCCAGGATTATTTCTGGTGGGAATGCCTTTGTCAATTCCTCACAAGTCCAGTACAAACAGCTTTTTGGTTTCTTACCAGGAAGACAAAAAACGAAACCGGGTATTAGGTTTCGTTGGTAAATTGGGGTTGATTGACTACTTCCAAAAAAAGTAATATACATCACCCTTTCTCCTGGTTAACCGCCATTTACTTTTATAAGAAGCCGCTGCCCTGCCAGTAAGCTTTAGGCATAATTTAGCAGAGCTGTTATACATCTTTGCGTAATGAATCACTCTGTTTCTCTGCTCTTCCGGAATAGCCTTTATTGTGGAAATGGCTTTGTCTGAGCGTAAAGCCTCAGCTGCTCTGATAACCCAAAGAGCATAGGCCGCTGTGCCGTAGTCTTTAGGAACCTTAATTACCACAGGGTTTTCGATGATGTGTCTTTCAAATATGCTTGACTTAGCTCTTAAGCAAGCTTCTTTTACACTTTTACCAAATATTTTAACTTCCATGTTGTTCTTGTTTTATCCTTTAATTATGAACCAAAGTACGACAAAGAAATACCCACTAGCCAGTACTTAATCCCCTGATAGTGAGTTAAATAAGATTAGTTGCCAAAGTGCACATTCTGCTGTGAAAGCTACCAAAATGCTCCCCAATATGTCCTCATTTGCCCCAAAACACCTCCACTGTTTTTACCATTTGTGATCATTTGCCTACTACATAGCTACTCTATGGCACTATGGTAATTAAAACTGCCCCAAAGCCGCCTAAAAATAGCACTTTTAGAAGCGCACAAAACCACTTCAAATATCGCTTTTCGCAGACAGTATTACATCATAATATCCTGGGCAAGAGCGAGTTGCTAAGGGTGTGCAATTAGTCGTGTTTTGTGTCATAATAATTAAAACAGTAAACCAAAAGATTCAATGTCAATGGAAAATTTAGCGCATATCGCCCTTGAAAAATTTAAAATGTATCAAAGGTATTTTGACCGAAAACAACTCCCATATCGTCTCAATCAGGCAGACTTTATCGCTGGGTTTCAGGCCGGGGTAAGCAAGGCAGCAACTACCGACAAAGCTACTTTACAAAAAATGCTGGATGAGTTTATCCTGAACGATCAGGAATTGGACACCCTTGCTTTGAAAGAAGCAGACAGCAGTCACCCCTCTCTGGATAAAATAAGTTTTACCAAAGGTTTTGTCGCAGGTTTTACCGAGCAAGGTATCAGTAATTAAGACCTAAGGAATAACTACTAAAAAACACCATAAAAATGAGCACACAATCACCCACGAACATTTTTGACCAGGATTTGGTCACCCACCGGGTAACAATCGATTTAGGTAAAATTCAGGAGGGCATTATCAAAATAAGCCACGAAACTCACGGCTACGCCTGGCTACCTATCACCGTTATTCGTAATCCTCGGCTTTTGACAGGAGTAACCTCAGATAACCAGGGGGAGGGGGTTTATCGCATCGAAATCAATCAGGATTATTGGGAGGACATTTTTTGGATAGATCATTTGTTTTACTTAAACCGGAAAAAATGAAATATGCTACCATCATAGCCGCCGCCGAAAAACTGACCGACGAGGAGTTAGGCTACCTCATTGCCCGGTTGGATGATATGCTGAGTGCCCGCTACTACCACCAGGCAGACCAGGTGCCTCAACCACAGGAATACCAAAAAGAGGTTGTCCAGGCATCGGATCATGCCTTGGGTTTTACGCTGGAAGAGTTTAGCGAATACACCCAGGGGCACCTGTACCTGATGTGTCTGCCCAACGGCGACTGTTTCAACTACGCCCTGTTTACCGTGGCCGAAACTGGTATGGAGGATATTTTTATCCTCGTAGATGGCAAACAAGACTGGCAGGAACAGCTTGCCCCCAAGATTCAACAGTTTTTTGGGCAAGCGAGCACCTAAACCAAGATAAAAACGAGGCTTTACACATAAAGCCTCGTTCAATCATTTTAATACTAATAAAAATCCCGGTCGCTCACCCCAAAGTCTTTGTCTCCGTAGTTAGGTTCCCACCCCCAGGGATCAAACCCTTCCTCTTCTTCTTCGGTGCTCCATTTTATGTTGGTTGGGGTTGCTTTTTTCAGTAGGTTGTTTGACATTTGCATTGGCTTTATCTTTTAAAGTTAAAAACAACGGGTTTGGGAGCTGGTACCTTCCAAACCCTTTTTTATTATACCTCTAAGTACCTCAATCTTTGGGGAACTATCCAGTACTTAATCGCTGAATCGCAAGCCAAATAAGGTTAATTACCAAAGTGCATATTCTACTCCCGGAACCGCCAGATTGCGCATAAACTGTCTTCGTTTGCCTGAAATTCCCCCACTTTTTTCAACGTTTGCCTGTATTCCACCATCCTGTAGTTCCCTGTTGCATTATTGCCAGCATAGTTGCCTGAAACCCGCCCAAAAATGGCACTTTTCCGGGCACAAAAACTCACGCTAAAAATCGCTTCCAGCAAGCTTTATTACATCATAATTACCTTGCCCACAGTGAGTTGGTAAGGGGGTAAGATTAGTCGTACTTCGTGCTGTAATTATTTATTAATCAACCCATTAAACCAAACAGAAACAACCTATGGGAGCAACAAATTTTGAACGCTACGCCTTCGGGAAAACATTGGAAGAAGCTTACCAAATGGCTTACGAAGAGGCCGAAGATTTTACTGGCATCACCGATGGAGCAAGTGGAGACCTCAACTCTAAACCAGGCTGCATAGAAGTAGCCGTACCCGAAGGGGTGACCCCTGCCAGGTACCTGCGCTGGATTGAAAAAGCAGATCAGGCTTTTACGGGCTATGGCATTAGCCAAAAGCAAAAAGATAAGCTGCTGGGCTCCATTCCTGACAGGCATCAGGCAAGGGTGTTTACCTACGCTAATTACTACGCCGACACCAGTGCCAAAGCACTGGCCATCAAAATGACCGGAAGAAAGGCACAGGAGTTTCGCCGGGGGACAGTGTATGCAGGCAAACCAGGCAATGTGTATGTGTTTATTGGCTGCGCCAGATGTTAAGGAAAGACCAGCGAAGGCTGGTTTCCTTATTTATACCACAGATTTAAACCATCAATGAATCAATGAAAATGACTTATTTTGAAAGACAAAGCTTTGGGGCAAGTGCAGGCGAAGCTTTTTGGGCTGCCTATAAAGAAGCCTACGAACAAGCCGGGGCAAACAGCGACTTGCACATCAGAACAAACTTTGAAGTTGTTCAAGCTCCCACCGGAGTAACCCCGCTCAAATACGCAGACTGGATCAGGCAAGCCTGCTGTTCGCTCAAAGCAGATGCCAGCGAGTGGGACAAAAAACGTTACCTGCTTTTTGTACCCAAGGCACGGCAGGCAGAAGTGCTCAGCCTGGCCAAAACCCTGGTGCACGAGAACAAAACCCTGGGACTAAGGCTCAAGGGACCAGCGGCCAGTGCCTACCGGATCAAACACGGAATCAAAGGCAAACACGGGAAAGTGTTTTTGTTTATAGGGGTTGGCTAAGTAACGTGTTCGCAATAACTGTCCAATTTAGAATAAATCCGCTTTATTGCCTTTCGTTATTTTTATTGCCCGTAGCGCTGCTACGAGCGCAAAAAATGCCTCAGTCAATTGTGCGTATTTGCCCTAAAAAACAGAAATTTATTTTGAACACGTTACTAAGTCCTCTCTTGTACGCTTCTATTTCTCCAAAGGTGAACCTGTTGGTTTGCCTTTTGGAGGTTGGGGCAAATAAGAAAAACTGCCTAAGTGCATAAGTAGCAGGACAAAATTGTCTGCACTTTATGGCTGTATTTATTGTTCCGCCATGCGTCGAAAAGCCATATAACAATACAACCATTTAACTATAGTTATTTATGTCCAAGTACTTATAATGCCCCCAAACCACCCTTTTTACCCTCAATATGTCTCGGTTGCCCGAAATTTCCCCTTGATTGTATCATTTTTTGCCTTCCTGAGCTTAGGGAATGTTTCACCATTGCACTATTACTGGAATAAATGCCCCTATCCGCCAAAAAATGGCACTTTTCTTAGTGCTCCAGATGCCTCCAAATATCGCTTTTGGCAAGCTTTATTACCTCATAACCTACTTACCAACAGTGAGTTGATAGTCGGACTAAATTAGTCGTCCTTAGACATATAATAATTCAAACAAGGACTTACTAAATCACTTAAAACAATGACTACAATAGAAACAAAGACTACCTGGACAGCCCGCAATATCTGGATCAAAAAATGGAACAAAGAAGCGGTGTTTATTGAAGACAGGCTCGATAAATACCGCTCGGTGTGGGTGCCCCGCACTGCCATCCGAAACCCTCAATTTAAGAGTAAGCGTGACTTTGGCAAAGACAGCATCCACTATATATATGATGTTGAAATAAACGAAGAATGGTGGAAAGCCAACGTACGCTACCGGGGTTTTGAGTTTGAAACCAACAATGGGCACAGAAAAAGCTGGTGGAGTTAATCACTCTGCCAGTTTTTAGGTATGAAAGCATAGACCTTGCGCACTCTCCTGACTCGATCAGAAAACATCTCTTGCTACCCAACAAAAGAACAAGATGACTTAGCACAGTTCAGGTAACTGGGCGCTATGTTAGTGCCTTGAAGTTGATTGCCAAAGCTGAATGACTGTTCGAAGGGGTGAAAGTAGTGTTTGATTACAAACCCCAAATTAATCAAAGTAGAGCTTGGGCTTCGCAAACAAAAAATAGTCTATCCATTTTATAATAGAGGCTCTTTTGCCTTGATTATCTGTACTGAGTTTGTGTTTCGCACTGCGGTTCTTTGCTACTTTTTTTGCAACTGTCGCTTACCACCGCAGGGCTGTTTCAATGTCCACTGGGCATTACTTGCTTAAAAAGTACCGTTTCTCAGGGCAAGTATCTTATTTTTTATTATTGCTTCAATAAGAAAGTCCTGCACACCATTAGCGGGTAGTATCTGTCCCAAGTTTAGACAAGTTACGCAAGTACCGACTAGTACTGTCTATAAGTGGAATACCACAAGATTTACGCAAAGCATTGCAATCATTACTCTTGCCACTAAACACATCGCTTCCATGCATAAAAGCACCTTTGTCATATTTTGGGGGTGTAAGTGTAAAACTTTTGATATGATCTTTAAAATCTTGTTTTTTGTCGAATATCCAAAAACCTGTAGGTAAGAAGTCTTTATCTAAGCAAACTACAAAAAGCTGATCCCACCCCTTGGGTGTGATGGCATTAGTTTTTCGTTTTGCGGAAAACCCTGAGACTGTTTTTACTTGTATTGTGGTCGTTTTTCCAGGCTCTGTCACACAAAGACTCCAGCCTTTTTGAGAGTGCTCAGCAAATTTAACTTTAGAGCCTTTTGGGTAATGGCGTTGACAGTACCTATAGGCATAGTATTCGCCTATTGCAGCCGCTTTTTGATCGCCCTTGGGCATCGCTTCTGAGTTTTCTTGCAGTTCTTCTATTGCTTGGTAAGCCGTAGCATATTGGCCAATGATACTTTTTATTTTTTGAGAGGTATATTTGTTCATTGCATCACAAGTTACATTTCAAAGGTTTTTTTATGTGGACATAAAGTTAGAATTACAGAAGGCTTTTACCAATTTTCTGTTCGAAAACTCACTATTGAGTTAGCCGTCTTTATTTTCTATTTAACCTACCACACCTCCATAGTTCATCACTTGATTAGATAAATAGAGATATATCCGTCTCCCCCACAGCCTCTTCCCTCAAACAATTACTCACCTTCCCCGGCAACAAAAAACACAGTTTCAAGCCTGTACCCACTTTGTCGACGGGGCACACCTTGCCCCCTACCGAGTGAGCCCACTGCTGGATGGCAGCAAGCCCTACTCCTGAAATAGCTCCCGTAATCCGTCGTTTGAACGAATGGTCGAAAATATCTGCACTGCTGGTCGGATACAGGCCATTGTCTTCTATATACATCGCAATAGTTTGGGCATTGTAGGCAGCCGCTTCAATGCTAATAAAGCGATCTTCATCGGGGTCAGCGTGTTTGCCCATGTAGTGTACCAAACTGAAGAACATTCTAAAAAAGCTCATCTTGTCTACCCTCACGTGCAGGTTTGCCACATAGCTCGAAAAACGAATGTCTTTGCGGCTAAAGTAAAGATGGTACATTTGGTAAGCTGTATCAATAAGCGCCTTTAAACTGCACTTTTCTACGTTCACAGCTTCGGTGGAGACATTATTGACATCATCGATGCTGCGAAGGGTGTCTTCGAGTTCACTGATTCTTTTGAGCAAATCGGTATTTGCCAGTTTGTAAGCTTTTTGCTTCATCGTCTGCACCAATTGCCTGGCTTCCTGCAAGCCTTCTGATATTAATGATTGTTGGATTGTATCGATCATCATTTGATTGTTTTATGGTTGTATTGTTTTGCTTCGCTGATTGTTTAATCGTTACGCAAAGCGGGTATATCTATTTGATTGGATAGTAATTGAAAAGAAGGGCAGGCTCAGTAAACCTGCCTTCTTGGTTTATCCCTGTTTTAACCAACTACTCATCTATCACTAACCTTCACTTGGTAACTATTTAAGAACATCAGCTCTAGCTACTTCACTTATAGATGATGAGGGTAAAACAGGACACATCAACTAAATTACACTTAACTATTACACTACTATTACTTTATGCCTTTGGAACAGCTATTGACTATCGTCTGAATGCTATCGACTATTTAATTTTCTTCACCTTCACCTCAAAGCTGTTCCGTTCAGGGTTTGTGGCATCATATACTTTGATTACATACACCCCCGCCGGGAGTTCGTGCAGGTAGATTTGGTGCTTATGGGTTCGACTTGCCCAATGCCCCCTGATTACTACCTGCCCTTGCAGGCTGATGACCTGCCAACGGATGTTGGGCGAAGGCGCCAGGCTTTGGGGCAAGGTGAGTGTCACTTCTTCCCTCACCGGATTAGGGTAGGCAGTCAGCAACTGGGGCAACGGGTGCTTGTAGTGGTTTGCAACAAGTCCTGTGACCGTATTTTCATCATTGTCGCGCTTGGCTTGGGCAGGTACTTTTGCCGTAGCCACTTGGTAAATGTTTCTGCGTTGATAGTCTGCCACAAATACCACTACTTTTAAGTTTCTGGAGTTTGTTGCGGTTGGTCCCACGTTGTAACTAAACCCAAGGCTTTGAACTTCACCTTTTTGCCACGCATGCCCTCTAAATACTCCTGCTGCATCAGGCAACATCTTGCGAAGCACCTGAGCGTAGGTTTCGCCTGTGCCACTGGCCACCCGATTACTGTCTACAATGGCGGCGTGAAAAACAACAAGCTCGTTGAAGGCTGTTAAGGCAGTGATCTTTGCTGAGATTTCGAGCGATTTGTTTTGCCATTTCACAGGGTCTATTGTGATAGTAAAATTCGCTGGCAACAAGGTCTTTTTGAGTAGGCTGTCTTTGAGTTGGGTCACTGACAAGGAATCTTTCACCCTGCCGTTTACCACCATAGCGGGTACGTTGCGCAAACCGTAATGCAAAGCCCTACCACTGGGGTCTTTAGGGTTTTCGCTGTTGAACTCATCTACCGTGGGGAAACTGGTGTGGTAATGAATACTTACAGTTTCGCTGCTACTCATTACTTGAGCTAAAACTTGACTTTTGCTGGCGGCATTTGCTACCCCTTGATTGGTGAAATACTCCAACAGTGCTGTGCGGTTGCGGTTACGAACTTCGACGTTATCAAAAGTCACTCCCTGATATTTGTTGCCCGGAGGGTTGTCAGCGTTGGAGCCAAAGGCAAACCGGAACCGAATAATGGTGAGGTTAGTGTCGACACCAGCGGGTAAACCAGCAATGGCTCTATCCAAGGCAATGTGTGCCGTGCGCCAACCTTTGATCTTGCCCGACCAACCTTGAGCGTCACCGTTGTCTGTAGTGTAATCATTGCCTGGTTTGCCCAAAATGGGCGTGGTATTGTACCAGCCAATGCCTTGCCCCACTGCCCCCAGGCGTTGCCAGGTCTTGCCATCGTCCAGGGTATAGAGTAGTACTAACCCATCCGCTCCCGCATCGGTGTCTAGTTTGTAATCGAAAGAAAGCATCGGGCGGGTGAGCTGGCCAATGTCAAAGGCGGGGCTTGCTACATAAGACTGCTCGTGGTGGGCATAACCACCCGGCATTTGCCAGGCATCATTTACAAGTTGCCAACTGCTGCCTTTACTTTCTTTATTTGTTTTGATGGTTCCGTGGGTGAGCCAACCTCCAGCAGTATCAAAGTTTGTCAAATAAGGTGTTGTTTCGCTTACTTTGATGAGCGGAAAAATATCAATGCGACGGTGCAAAGTATAAGCCGCCATTGAGGTACGAATAGTAAGGCTTACCTCATAAGTGCCAGGGCGTTGGTACTGGTGCACGGGGTTTCGTGCATTGGAACTTGCCCCATCGCCAAAATTCCAGGCATAGCTCCGGATAGAATCACCTACTACCAGCGACAAGTTGGTGAAGTGGGTAGGGCGGGGGTTCGTCTCCCCTTTACCGACAATATACTGCCCGGTAAAATCAAAGTCTACCTTGAACGCTTGGGCGATTTGTTCACTACAGCCTGCGACATTGGTGGCACTCAGGGAATAATTCAGTAGTGGCACGCTTCCTTGCCTATTGGGGTGCACCGGGTAAGCTACTTGGGGCGTATTCACCAGCAAATTGCCAAAATTCCACGCCCAACCTGACACGGGAGTGCCAGCAACCGCAGTAAAACGGAGGGTGTCATCGTTCCAACGCCTTTCGGCAATGACTTTTACACTGGCGGGTGGGTCAATGACCTCAAAATACACCGTTGTATCACGGCTGGAGGTATTAGCGCAGTCGGTGCCGCTGCCCGCGAGCGCTGCAAATAGCTCATATTTGCCCGCCGCAAAGTCGGCAGGGTTGAGCAAGCTGCCTTGGAGTATCCTTTCTTCACCCGTGACTACGTTCCTTGCCATAAAACCGGGCAAAAGCGGGGTGAGTACCCCGTTTTTGAACGCTGACAGCATTACAGGTGAGTCGTTACTACAATAACTGTCGGCAAGCCCGGTAAAAGTCAGGGTAGGCAAGGGGGCGATGGTGATATTATAGGCATCAGAGTAGTTTACACAACCATTGGCGTTGGTGTAAACATAACGAATAAGGTACTCACCCGCGTTGAGGTTGAGTTTGTTCGTTTTGGCATCTGTTGGAATGGCAGCTTCACCTGACCCAATAATAGGAAAAGCAGGCAACCAGCGGTCAGTAAGGGCTCCGTCTTGCGCCACCAAGCTAACAAAAGAAGCCGACGCGGGTTTGTTGCCTGCTATGCGTTTGATTTCAAACTTGCCTGCGGTGAGGTAATCGGCAGGAGGCGTATTATTGCCGCTAAATACGGGGGTGAGCACCACAGGAGTGGCATCTCCTACGCAATAACTCCGTTTGGTGTTGAATCCTGCAATACTCAGGGTGGGTAATGTTTCAATTGTAATGGCTACCTCAGCACTTTTGGTACAACCATTCAGGCTTTGGGTCACTTTGAGGTTGCCATTGATATTGCCCCACCTGACGGTTACCGTATTTTGATTGCTTGCCCCTACAATTTGCCCGTTTTCTACCTGCCAAGTATAAGCGGTGCCCCCTGTACTACTGCTACTGCCAAGGGTGTAAGTCACTGTTTCACCAGCGCAGGGGTTCAAATCCCCTACAATACTGGGTGTGGGCAAGGCAAAAACTTTCACTGCATAGTCAGTAATGGTAGTGCAGCCATTGCGGGTTTGGGCGAGGCGGAGGATTTTGCTCGTTCCTGCCACATTTCCTTTCTCCCACACTACGGCTACGCTTGCTTGACGATTGATTCCCCCCACGAAAGTTCCGCCTCCTGCGGGTGCCGACCATTCAAATTCATCGGTGGTGGCGGCAATGCTAGACGCGTAGTTGTAAATTGTACTGCCATCGCCGCATACTTGGGCGTTGCCCCCCGCAATGCTTTGCTGAGGTGGGGTGGTCACCCGAAAAGATACCTTGATGGGGGTACTTGCCCCCACTTGGGTTACCTCGAAACGGTAAGCCCCAGCACCGTACTTTTGAAATAAACCTTGACCGCTAAAAGTATAGCGGTAATCATTGCCGCCACCAATCAGTTGCAAGTTTAAAGGGATGGCTTGGTTGGCAGGGCTGTAAAGTTTTGCCCCCAACACCGAACTCAGGTTGGCAATGGTGACGGTTTGAGAAGCCGCTACATTACTGCAATAACTCGTGGCAAGCCCCAATACAACGGCATCGGCATCATACACGCTAAAAGTGGTACTCACGGTCACTGTACAATTGTTGATTGAATACTCATAATACACCTTGTAACCCGTGCCCGGAAAAAGTAGCCCCGGATAGAGTTTGTTGCCTATTACTCCATCGCCCTGGAGTGCGCCTACTCCCCCCGCCGGGCTGTTGGTGACGGTGATGTTTACCGGAGAAAAATCATTGTCGGGAAAACTCGTAGCGGGTAAGCTTACCTTGGGATTGGGTGGAACTGCTACCCGAATGGTTTTGCTGCGTGCGGTAGTACTTATTTTGCAATCATTTACGCTTTTGACCTCCAAAACCTTGTTTCCTACGCTTGCCGAAGTTGCCACATCCAGGATAATCATATTGTCGACAGTATAATACTCTCTTGCGCTTACTTGTACCGCGTGTGGGTCGCTACTGGCAAGAAAACCAACTGGCAATTTCCACAAATAACCTGTCACATCGGGCACCGGAGCTGCCGTATAGGTAAAGCCATTGCCCCCGGCACAGACTACGCCAAAGCCCTCAATATTTGTTGGGGCAGGAAGCGCACTGCTTGTGGTGGCATTGATGCCTTGTACGGTGGCAAATACCTCGTGGGGGTACAATCCCTCGAAATGCTCATAACCACTTATGGGTTTTAGTTGAGCTACTGTGCCTTTATTTTTACTGTTTGATCGCACCTCCAACCCGCTCAGCACAATGCCCCCTACCTTGGTGGCACCCACAAAATCATAATCTATATACAATTTGCCTGAGTTGAGTGACACCATAGGCGCAAGAAAATCGCCAGGAGCACCCGTGATTGTTACCCTGGGCAGCTTGCTTACCACAAAATCGGGATGATCAAAAGCAAGCACTAATGTACCCCTGCCCAAGGCAAATGAACCCACGCTTTGCTCGCTGATAATGATGGGCGAAAGTGTTACCGACTTGCCACTGTTGCAGGCAGCCACCGGATCGGCAGGAATGATCGCTACGGGGTCGTTAAACGTGCTTTCCTCTGCTACAGAAGCACTTTCTTCTATATAAGCAGTGGCAGTGGCCAGCGTGCTAATGGCAAAGCTGGTACCCTGCCCCCGAAGTTGGGTTTGGGCATAGGAGGGCTGGGCAAGGCTCCAGAGGAGCATGCAAAATAGGGTGAATGTTTTCATTTTTTTAGTTGATAGTTGGTAGTCAGTAGTCGGTAGATGACTTGAACTACCCTGAGTTGGGTTTAGAGTTTGATTCTTTTATTGGTCTATTGTTGGTAGCCTATGGTAGCTCCCGACTACCGACTCTTGGCTTACTAAAAAACAGCACCTTGCACTATGGGAAACAAATTTAATCGCTGTATAAACAATTGAAATGCGGCAAGGCACTGCTTGAGAATTATAAACTTTTAAGAATTACAAATTTTTCAATTACGTAGAGCTCCCTACTGTTGGTTTCCTCATTCGTAATTCGTAATTGTTTAACTCGTAATTAATTAAACTGAGGAATACGAGTTGCCATTTGCTTAGTCCCTACGCTTACACTACGCACTTTATAGAGCGCTGAAGGCGCGTGTTTGGCTCCGGTCATTGTCCAGATGTAGCTGTTTTCGCGCAGGTTCTCGTTGGCAAGCTCAAACTGAAGGTACTCCACACTACCCGGCAAGTTGGGGTGAGTCAAGGGAGTAAACGTAGGGTATTGTTGAAAAAAGCCCAATACCGCATCAAGGTATTCCATCCCCTTAAGGTAATCTTGTTGGTCACGTTGTTCTTCTTTTTCGTGCACTGATAACAGTAGCGTCAAATTGAGATGATAAGGTGCCCCAGGGTGGCTGGTACGGCTGCGCTGCACAGTGCGTTCTTCCTGGATGTCGAGTAGGGTAATGACTACTTGGTTGAGCGCCGGGTCGAGGGTAGACTTTCCATCGCGGCTCACGAGTTTGTCTACCACCACGTTGAAGGCATCAAATGAGTTGCGGGCAAACTGAGCTGACAAGTGCTCGGTCAAAGTGCTTTGTAATAGTCGTAGTATAGGAGTTATCATTTGTATTATAGTTTAGATGGTTCTATTGCTTTATGGTTGGGCAAAGCCACTTGCCACTGCCAACCATTTGTAATTAATTGACGATGCAAGGTTAGGCAGAAAGGCAAGCGAAAGGCAAAACTTGGGCGTTAAAGTCCGTTAAACGGTAATAAACAATTTTTTTAATTATATTAATAATTAAAAAAATACAATTTAATTTGTAAAGAAGTTGAAAACCTATCTGAGAGGCTCTAAGCAGGGGTTTTAGAAAAGTATTTGAATGACACAAGGAGTGTAAATTGTACTTTAAGACTTAAATATAAAACTATTGCAATCGATTAATTCCTTTTAACGCATTTTAACGTGGCTTCTTTGAATTTTAGAGCGACCTGGGTGTAGTATTGCCGTCGGAAATTTTTACAAACGAAAACTAACCCACATGCCTACACATGCCGAACCAGAGCACGACTTGCAGCAGCAACATGAGATGCCACAATTTACTCACGATCAAATGCCTTTGCGTATAGATGAAGCGCTCAAAGAAAAACGCGACCCCGAACAAGTAGCCGCCCGTAAAGCCGAAAGGGAGGAGATAGTGAAACAATATAATGAACGACAAGCGCAAGCCAGGGCAAAAGTCCAAACAACAGAAACAGTGACTGAAATAAAAAAGCCCAACCTTGAGACCTTGATGAGTAAATACCAGGGAGTGGCGCTGGTACATCGGGTGTTCGCTCACTATAGGGTAGAAATGGGCAAAGCCAAAATGCCTGCCAGCGATAAACAAATACTTGCCCAAATTTGCCGCGATTTTCACCTGAAAGCGGTAGAAGGTGGCAACCGACTAACAGCAATGCCGGGAGCTTCGAAAGCTGCTTTAGCGTTTGGTTCTACCTTTAACAAATTACGCCGCAAACACGCCCGCAGATACCAACAACAAGTACTGGCAAAACAACAAACGTACACTAAACAGATAAACGAAGAAGAAAAGCAAAGGCTTGTGGCCGATATGCAACGCCATAACCAAAAGGAAAGGAAAACTAAGAGTAACCCCATGGACAAGAAAAAGGTTGATCCTGAAAATGAATATCAGGAAGAAAATAGTTTTTTGAAAAACTGGGGAGTATCTATTACGGGCAATGGACAGTTTCATGTAATAGGTGGAATGAAAGGTACAGTCAGAGGTAGTTTTGACATGAAAACATTTGCCAAATATGCGGGCATTGCCTTTGAAGGAGGCAAGTTGAAACTTACTTTGGGGGTGGTAAAAAAGTTTTATAAGGCATTGGACACGGTACTCAAGTCAAAAAAACAACTGGACGCCCTTAAACTAGCCGATGGGGTAGCACGAGGACTCAAACATTTGCAGTCTGCTGATGGCAAAAGCAAGCAACTAGGCGATAACGCCCGCGAACTCTTGGGGTTGAAACGAGGGCTGGATGAGATGATTATGGATGTGGTGGGTAACTTGACAGAGCAACTAAGCAGGCACAAACAAGAGAATGAAAAAAAGGCGATTAATGCTAGTTTTAACCAATTATTGAATAAATATCAATTGCCTTCCTTGGGTCATGAGTTGTATGCCTCCATAAGCATTCAAAACCCTCAAACTAAAGAAATCAATAAACAACCGCAATTTAAAGCCTCTAAAAAACACCTGGGTTATTATGTGGATGTAGATATTAGTGGTAATTATATGTCAGATGATGCAGAAAATACTATGTACCACAAAATAGGTCCTAATAATAAAATGGTGAGGGCAGGTTTCCTAAATCAGAAAAAATAAAATCTATGAATAATATAGTCAAATTTATAGTAAGTGGGGGTTTAATTATCCTACTCCAAAGCTGTACAGTAACTAAACAAAAAAGTTATTCTGGATATAAATCTTTGTATTTAAATACATTATTGGAAAGCAACATATATAGTGTAGGAAAGCAACTGGAAATTGGAGGCAAAAGATTGAGAAAGAATGTTAAAAATGAGAATAGTAGTAAAAAAAGTTTAAACAGACTTGCTAGATACGAATATTTAAAAAACAAATTGGTTTCTGTAACAAAAGTTTGTATTACTAAGCATGTACTTGATTTTATGAAAGGCAAAACAATAAAAGAGTACATAAAACACATAGAGATTAAGAAAGATTTTTCTCAGTCTTACATATATATACTCAAGAAAAACACGGTTCATGAACTAATTGAAAACTTGAATGAATACTCAGCCTTTCTCAAAAAAAACTATACTCCCTACCTCAAAGACACCACTTCCTGGAGTAAACGTTACATAAAAGTATTGCCCCAGGCAAATCAAAAAAATCCGACTGACTTTACCACTTTTTATTTTAGAGCAACAAGCCCTGAGGAAGCAATAGTCATTTTAAACACTTTACAGCTGGGTATTTTACAAGAAGCGCTTGAAATACAACGTAAAATTTTAAAAGAGTAAAAAAAACTACAAAACACATTGGAAAATGAAATCAATCAACATCGAAACATATCCACCAATGCTACAGTGGCTCGTGAGCTACCTCATAGTGCGTTGCCAACAAGTGGCTAAGCCTGACGCGTCCCAAGCGTTGCCTCAATGCCCTACTTTGCCAGAGGCTGAAGATGAATGGCTATTGCCCTTTAGCCCCGACGAACGCCTTGTCATTGCTATAGCTTTAGCCAATGCCAGCGCTCCCGAAATATGGAACCTATTGTTGGATACGGCTATAGATGCTGGGTTCGACGAGTCAGCTATCAATCAATTAGGTTTGGTACAAATCCCTCAAACCAAGTATTTACAGGCAAGCGTGGGCACGGCACATTTTTTATTGGCTAAAGGTGACGAGTATCAGGCATTTTGGCAACTCTTTCTTCCCCAAAATACCTTCCGTCGTTTAGGGGTACTTGTCTTGTCTGCCACTGATGTCCTACCTACTATAGACACAGTACTCAAACTTAGCCCTCGTTACCAACACCAACTCCTCACCCACACCCCTTGGCAACCCCAATACGGGGCGGAGTTTCCGGCAACTTTGCTGACCACTACCAAAACCTGGGACGACTTGGTGATGGACGAAAAAACGGGCATACTGCTAGACCAAGCCCGCAAATGGGTACACCATTATGATGAGGTGCGTCAACAACCAGGTGTGGTGGGAGCCAAAGGCTATCGTTTGTTGATGGCGGGACCATCGGGCACAGGTAAAACCCTCACTGCGGCATTACTGGGGCAAACGGCAGGCAAGCCCTTGTACCGCATAGATGTATCGAGCATTGTAGACAAATACGTGGGTGAAACCAGTAAGCGTTTGCGCCAGGTGTTTGACCTTGCCGAACAACACGATTGGATTTTGTTTTTTGATGAAGGTGATGCCCTCTTTGGCAAACGCAGCAACGACACGGGTAGCAGCAACGAACGCTACGCCAACCAGGAGGTGGCGTATTTGCTCTATAAACTGGAAGAATACCAGGGGATGATTTTTTTGGCGACCAACCACAAAGGGGCGATTGACCCTGCCTTTGAGCGAAGGTTTGACTCACTGGTGACCTTTAGCAAACCTGATGAAGGCACCCGCCGCCGTTTATGGCAACACTTTTTTGGGCAGACAAGCACGCTGGAGCTCGACCCACGCATTGGCGCAGGCAATTGGCGCGAACTTGCCGAAGCTGCCCCAGTAAGCGCCGCCTGGATTGAGAAATTTTTTCAGTATTGTGTGATGCAAACTACCGCCAAACGCGACCGCTACATCAGTGCCGAAGATATGCGTACCTACTTGCACTGGTTCAGCGCCGAACGGGGCTACTTTGATGGCAAGGCACACCGTTTGTTTTTGCGGGAGTTGGTGGGGTAATAACCTCAAAGGCACTCAAGTCTTCCCGAACAGGTGAGGGAACTGGCACTTGGTACAGCCAGTGTATGAGTGCTCCTGAACTGATATGAGATCAGCGCCAGATACTTCACATGCGTTTAGTATGACTAGTGTACAGGTCTTCCCGAACAGGTAATGGAACTGGTACTTGGTACAACTAGTGTATGAGTGCCCCTGAACTGATATGAGATCAGCGCCAGATACTTCACATGCGTTCAGTATGACTAAAAAACCATAAAAAAAATGAACGGCAATTACTTTGTGTATATCACTACCAACCCCAAGCGAACCACCTTGTATATTGGGGTAACCAACGATCTGGTAAGGCGTTTGGAAGAACACGCTAGTCAGGCGGGGAACCCTAAAACTTTTACGGGAAGGTATTTTTGCTATCACCTAATCTATTGGGAACGTTTTGATAGACCACAGGATGCCATAGATAGAGAAAAAGAACTGAAAGGTTGGCGACGGGAGAAAAAAGAAGCCCTTATCGATGCGGAAAATCCACAATGGATATTTTTGAATGATGAGATTTAAAAAGCGAGGGTTTTGATAAAATAAGTCGTTTTCTACCAGATGTTTCACTGGGGCTCAACATGACACAGGGTAGCGGCCACTAGTCATGCCAAACAAGTGAGGCAGATAAAATATAAACTTTACCAAGCAATTTTTATAATAACTCAATACAATGATCAATAGACTATTTTTATGCAGCCTTGCCCTTATGTTGTGGGCGGGTGCAACACGTGCTCAAACGAAGCAAAACTATAATTTGGATATAGAGCAACTAGATGCCCAAACTAAACAGCCCACAGGGTGGGACATGACTTTTAGTTATGGAGGAGCCAAAGGCTATATTGTAAAACCAGATGCACAAACCGTAAAATCGGGCAAATATGCCCTGACTATTTTACCCGATGCTAATAAGTCTGACCGGGACTTTGGCGCTTGTGCCTATGTGATACCTGCCAAGTACCAAGGGAAAACTATAGAGCTACGCGGCTATATGAAGCTAAAAAACGTGGGCAAAGATGGTCATGCCGGGCTTTGGATGCGCATAGATGGCGAAGAAGGTGAACCTTCTTTAGCTTTTGATAATATGCGCAAACGGAAAATTAACGGTACCCGCGACTGGCAAGAGTATAAGGTAAACTTGCCCCTCTCTAAGTATGCCCTTAAAATACATGTGGGTGGGTTGCTCACCAGCCAACAAGGGCAAATGTGGATAGACAACCTGAGGCTATACATAGACGGCAAACCTTTAGCAAAAGTAGCTACGCGGGCTTACCCTCCCAAAGAACGAAAACCCAGTATTTATTTTGAAATGAACAAAGCCAATGTGCTCAAAGAGTGGCAAAAGTTTGAAAAAGTAGTAGATACGATTAAACAAAAAGTACCCCATTTTGGCTTTTATGCGGCACTGGTGCACCAAGGTGAAATTATTCGGGAGACAAGCAATGGGATGGCTGACCGCAAGAAAAAACTACCCATGTCTGCCAATGTGGTACACGCTTGGGGGAGCATTTCTAAGATGTTCACTTCCATTGCCATTTTACAATTGGTAGAAAAGGGTAAAATCAAGCTGACCGACCCCATTACCAAATATTTACCTGAGTTGGGCAAAGGAGTAGACAGTTTGGGCGGTATGCAAGCCATTAAAATACACCACTTACTCAACCATAACAGCGGTTATGACCGCAAGCCAGTATACAACGCCATTGCAGACAAGTTTCCTGAGTTTGAAAACCGAGTGGCAAATTCGAAAGAAATCAAGCCATTTTTGAAATATGCCTCGCAGAAGTTTAGACCAGGGAGCAAGTACCAATACAACAATGGGGCTTATTCGCTACTGGGCATGGTCATAGAGCAAGCAACAGGTCAGAAGTATATCGCCTACATCAAGCAACATATTTTGAAACCATTGGGTATGAGCACCGCCCACTATGACAAAACACCCCAAAAACTGCAAAACCTGTTTGGCACCTCATATCGTCATAAAAAAGATGGAAAAGTATCTACGGGAAGACCAGATGAAAGTGCAGGGATCAGAGAAGCCAATGGAGGGCTGAAAGCCAAGGTAGCAGACATGCTCAAGTTTATGGACTTTTTGAAGTTTAGAAAACGAACAAAGTATCTCAAACGCTACGAAAAAGTATTGCCAAGGACTGTTCTGGAAAAATATTATTTTGATCTCAACTTACAAGATAGTACTCAGTATACCCGAACTTATAAAACCACCCAGCACGGTTTTTATTTTGTAAATGGTTTTGTCAATACCTTGGCAAATGAAGGTACAAAAAACCAATTCGAAGTGATGGGGCATAGTGGGAGTGTTCATGGTTTTCTGTCTAACTTTATTTTTAGAAAAGAAACCAAGGTTCCTTATGGCATTATACTGATGATAAATACCAGTGGACAAAGGGGAACACCCGAAAGAGTTGCCTTCTCTGTACTGTATAATCAGCTCAGGTATTTACTCAGAAACATCAAAATAGACTCAGGTGAAGTCAGCTGGAGTAAAATAGCAAAGCGCTATAAATAATTTTAAATACTCTCAAGGTTCTTTGACTTTGTTGTTAGAGAACCTTGAGAGTTGAATAAAACAAATGCTTCTACTATGGAACAAGAAACTGTGCTCAAATACAACATCTGGAAGCAAATCACTTGGATGTTGTTAGGCTTTGCCCTAATACCCAGCGTGCTTTGGCTACTGAGCTTGTACACCGATCAACTGGGCGGCTGGCAATACGATGCCTGGTGGATGCTTGCCTTGGGGGTGGTATGCGCTGTTTTTGCAGTGTGGCATTCGGGGCGCACAAGTCATCGGTTTGTGCTACGTTCTGAAGGCATCAGCATAGACTATGAGTTGTTTTACTGGCACCACATCAACGAGGCAAGGCTTACCCAACGAGGGCGGGAATTGCCTACCCTTACTCTATACCTTGCCGATGGTGAAACGGTGCCCTACCTGGTGCAACTGAGCGAGGCACAATATGCGGTATTGCTCAAAGCGCTGAAGGCTGGGTTAGGCGATAAGCTTAAGGTGAGCCCAAAGGCACGCAAGGCGCAACGGGTAGAGGTAAATACTAATATTTATCATGATCCTAATTGAGGTACAAAATCCCCTCCCGAACAAGTGCCAGATGCTTCACATGCGTTCAGCATGGCTAGTGTACAGGTCTTCTCGAACGTGTGAGGGAACTGGTGTGAGATCAACGCCAGATACTTCACGTGCGTTCAGTATGACTAAGAAGGGAATATAAAAATAATACAAAAAAGCTTCCTGAGACAAAGTAGGAAGTCAAAAAAAACACTGTAGTTTTACTTGTTTGTTTTTAGAAAAACATAAATGCAAATAGTAAAATATAAATA
The DNA here is from genome assembly GCF_000169175.1 of Microscilla marina ATCC 23134. Lineage (NCBI taxonomy): Bacteria > Pseudomonadati > Bacteroidota > Cytophagia > Cytophagales > Microscillaceae > Microscilla > Microscilla marina. Next base: position 211,824 of record NZ_AAWS01000009.1, on the reverse strand, counting down.
CATTATATAACTATAAAGTTATTAAAGTAGCCTTTAACGCTTTTTAACGTGTAGTATTTGGCTTTAGCTTGCATCGAGGCGTAATATTGCATCATCAATAACAAAGACAAGTGCTGCTCATCGGGCAGTATAGTTGTTACACATTCAACTATATTAAATCATATTTTTAAAATTTTAGTATTATGAATAAGAAGAAAAACAAACTAACCATTAAGTCTAATTGGGCTAAATCTTTAACCTTACGTCCTGAACAAATGAATTACATGAAGGGTAAAGGAGGGGATGAATGTCAGCCTGGAAATACAGATACAGAACCCCCAAGAGGAAGTGCAAATCGCATCTGCTAGATAAAATAAAGTTGGTTTTAATCTCTGTTGATATGAAGCTTGTTACAAAGCTTTACTTCAGCAGAGATAACCTGATTGATGAGTTTAAACAACCTCTTAAAACCTTCTGTGAACCCATAATTTATTGATCTAATGCCATCTTTTGAAAACGTTGCAAAGATAGTTCTTGATAAAATTGCTAGTGATTTGATTGCCACCAATACTTTGGAAATCGATGAAAGAAATGTATACACAGGAAAAACAGGCATTGCCCTTTTCCTTGCTTATTACTATAAATATAGTCAAGATGAAAAATATTTGGAGAAAGTATATCAGATAATGTCAAGTGCCTTAAACGAGATAGATCAAGAAAAAAGTATATCACTTTCTGGAACGTCAGGGATTGGTTGGGTATTACAGCATCTTACCCAATTAGGTGTTTTTTCACAAAAGGAAACGCAAGAATACCTAGCTACCTTGAATCATTTTGTTATGAACTCATTAATTTATGATAAACAGCAGGATAACTATGATCTGATGCACGGCTATATAGGTAAATTAATTTATTTAATATCATCTCACAAACTTTCAAAGCAACCCCAAGTAGTTACCGAATACATTTTGGAATTCATTGATTATTTTCACGAAAAAAGTAAAAAGGAAAATGACCACGCAATTTTTTGGACTCAATCTAATTCTGTAATTAATGGTAAAATTAATAAGGTATGCTTAGGTTTAGCACATGGTATGCCTAGTATTATCAGTTTTTTATGTCTTCTACTGGAAACATTTGACTTACCACAAGAGCGAAAATTTAAGGCTAGCGAACTAATTCAAAAAGCTTGTACTTGGATTTTAAATCAGAGAGGTATTTACGAAGTAAAAAGAGGAGTTTATCCAACTTTTATTCCACCAGATAACACCCAAAAAGAAGGATACTTGGCCTGGTGTTATGGTGATCTGGGTATTGCTATTGCACTGACCAGAGCAGGTAAAACAATTCAAAATAAATTGTTTTATCAAGAAGGAATTAAAATAGCTGTTCTAGCTGCCAAAAGAGATTTGATTACATCAGGTATTTCACAGGATGCTACTAATTTTGATTCTACCATTTGCCACGGGTTATTTGGAATTTTATATCAATTTCATATCCTTTATAAAATGACCCAAGAGCCTATATTTAAATCGACAGTTGAATATTGGCTAAACATTGCTTTGGATAAAACAGACCTTGAATTATCGTTTTGTGGTTTCCAAGCATGCATTAGTCCAAGACAAAACACCTTGAAAGAATGGAGAGATGACCCTACTCTATTGGGAGGAGCTGCTGGAATTGGCTTAGTATTGCTTGACTATTACTTTCCATTAATCAAGCCACCCGAGAACTGGGCAAAAATTTTATTATTAGATATCTAAATGGTTTATGAAAAAAAAATGGATGACTATAATCTTCTTAATAAGTATTTTTTTTGCTGCTAAAGCTCAAAAAACAAAAGAAGATAGTATAAAAATGAATTGGCAAACAGTAAAGGAAATGTTGCTTACATTTTCAAAACGAGTGCCAGAAATAGGAGTGTCCTTTACTTATGTGGTAGATGGAAAAATTTATGATCAAGTGCGTTTAGGGTATGCCAATCGCATAAAAAAAGTGAAAACTAATGGAAGTCTAATTCATCAATGGGGGTCAGTATCTAAACTGGTAACCTCTATTGCTGTGTTTCAATTAATAGAGCAAGGTAGGGTCAAACCAACTGATTTTATTACTCAATATATTCCTGAATTAAAAAAAACTTCTAAAGGTTTTGGCGGCTTCGACTCGGTACGTGTTTATCACTTGATCAATCATAGTACTGGATATGATGGTGGTGTTATTCTTTACAAAAAATTTATAAAAGACCACCCTGAATTCAAAGAAAAAGCAACTTTCTGCTTTGATGATTTAAAACCCTATCTCCATTTATTTAAGTTTATCAGAAAACCAGGAACAAAATACAAATATTCTAATTGGGGATATTCGCTTTTAGGTCTACTGGTAGAAAGAGTGACTGGCAGGAGATTTTCTAGATATGTCAAGAAAAAAATCCTTAAACCATTAGACATGAAGACTGCCTACTTTGGATCAACAAAAACTAGTGAAACACACAAATTAGTCACTAGTTACTATATGCCAAAAGATTCTAGCCAGAAATTAAAAGAAAAACTCCCTACCCATGATCAATGCTTTGGTGAAGCTAATGGAGGTCTGAAAGCAAGTCCATCTGATATGATCAAGTTGATGAATTTTTTTATGGATAAGGGAAGTCCTAGAGAAAAAAAGCGACATTCCAAAGTTCTGAAAAAATCCACAAGGCGAGCCTACCTTACTTTTTCTAACAAAAATAAACTAGACTCTACCAAAGCAGTCTACAAGTACAATCAAAAAAATTTCAAAGAGGGTAAAATAGGGGGCATAACATTTATTAATTTTGTACCTCAGAATGCGGAAATACTAGGGCATGGTGGGCTTATTCACGCATATAGATCAGGTTTCTTTTGGCGTAATAAAAGTAATCGTGGGATCATATGGACACTCAATACTAGAGGTTTTAATGGAGACAAAGTAGCTATTTTTACAGGTATTCTCGATTCTATGCAAGATCGTTTGTTAGGGTTAGACATAGTCCATAAAAGTGACTGGAAATATTACGAAAACCTTTTTGGGAAAAAGAAAAAGTAACTATTTAAAATGATTGATAAATTGTTTCAAACTACTTTTTTATTCTTCGCACTCAATCTAGTTATTGCGGGAGTTATCCAAGCTTCAGCACAATCAAACCTGCAATTTCCTGAAGCTCATTTTAACCAAAGAAAACATAACATTTCTGATAGAGCTGAAGATATACTCATTGATCATCAAGGAAATATCTTGATTGCCATGAGGCGTGGGGTGCAAAAATTTAACGGTAAAAGGTGGAGTAATATTTACATCGGAAAGGATTCACTCAAAGTAAACCCTATATTCACACCAGATATTTACAAGCTCTATCGCTACAAAAAACAAATATTTTTAATAGGGGAAGAAACTATTGGTTACCTGCATCTAAACACGCAAGGTAAATATCTATACAAAGAAATTGCTGATGTTAAAGAAGTTAAGAGTGAATTATACCTCATTCGCCAAGTCGTTACTAGGGATAATCATATTTTATTTTTGGGGATCAAGGGTATTTTGGTGTGGAATACTATTTCTCAGAAAAAAACTATTCAAAGAAATAACTTCAAAACCAACTATGTAACTTATCATAACATTAACCACCAGTTGTACATCCGAGTATACAAACAACCAACTCAGATTGTAGATACTACAAGTTTTAGTTGGCGTACTACTCAACGTTACCCTTTTATTAAGGAGACTTTTCCTCGGCATATTTTTCAGTTAAAAGACAAAAGGTTATTAGTGGTGAGTCAAAAGAGAGAGATGCTAGTAAGAAGTACTGAAGGGGACTTCAAATCACTTGATTCTGAACTCAACAATATTTGCAAAAAGGAACAGGAATTCTATGTACAACAGCGGAAAAACCAACTGTTTATCAAAGCTGGTAAACATTTTATTATATATGACTTTTTTCGCAAGAAAATATTATATCTGAGAACATTTCGTGCTGAAATATCCAGTTTTACTCTTACACCTCAAAATAACCTTTGGGTAGCTACTCTAAATGATGGAGTGTATTTTATAGAAACTAATGCTAATTACAAAAAACGGGAAATTCAACAAATCAACGAAAGAAGTTACAAATTTGGGGACATACAAATTAAAGTAGATAATCTACTATATGTCAATATTACTACTTCTGATTGGCAAAAAAAGTATAAACTACCTGCGATTTACAAGATAAAATTATTAAACAAAAAAATTTTTTTCTTGACAACTAATGGTTTCTACAGGTTCAATGAAAAACGACAAGAATTAATCAAAGAATCTAATAAAAGTACTCAATATCTACTGCTCTCAAGCATAAATCCTAATATTTATTATCAATTTACTGGCAATTCTTTTTTAATTTTAGAAGAGCAAAGCAAAGGATTTAAAACTTTGGATAGTCTTTCTTTGAAAGCATTCATTCGTGGGGTTGTCGAAAAAAATGGAAACCTTTGGGCTAGGGCTGGAAGGTTTGGCATTACAAGAATAGCTTTGTACCCTGACGGTAAAGCAGTAAAATATACAAAAGCCTATCTAAGGATTAAAAAACCTGAATATGCAAGCTTTGTACCTTTTAAGTTTAGAGATAAAGTTTGTTTTCATAATACAGCAGGTATCTATTACTATGATGAGTTAAAAGATAGTGTTCTACGTTATACAATTCATTATAAAGATAACCAACAAAAACCTACCATCAGCAATCCATTTATCCAACATTACACATTTTTACATCCCATCAATAATGATTCTATACTTGTTACGCCTGGCGTAAGTGAAAAATACAATACTCCTGGTATCCTCATTTATAAAAACAATGGATTTAACTGGCATAACACATCATTCAGAAGAATGCCTAGATATAGATATGAACACTTAAGAAAACTAAACAAGGATACTTTCCAATTATTTACAAACCATAATATATATGAAATTTACCCTAGCAAAAAAGTAAACATCGATTATGCCTTTAAAACCTATCTCAGGAGCGTCCAGGTAAAAGTCAAACAAACAGACAGCACCAGTGGCAAAGAGGCTTTGGTAGACTCTAGCATTTATTATGGCAACCTTGCCAATCCACCCTCAGTTACTTTGCTCTACCCCCACAACACCCTCACTTTTACCTACGCCAGCGATAGCTGGGCGGCTTATGAGCGTAATTTGTACAGTTACCAGCTCATTGGGCTTGACGACAATTGGTCGGACTGGAGTACTGAGCAAAAGAAAGAATATACTCACCTGCGCGAGGGTACTTATACTTTTAAGGTGCGTTGTAAAAACATCTATAGCACCATTAGCTCGGTAGATAGTTATACCTTTACCATACTCCCGCCCTGGCACCGCACTGCCTGGGCTTATGCTTTGTATGTACTCGCCGGGCTTGCTTTGCTCATTGGGGGTAGTTATGGTTATAGCCGTTATCGTAGCCGTAAACTCTACCTGCGTAATCAACATCTGGAACTGGTAGTGGCAGAGCGTACCGAAGAAATAAAAGTACAAAAGGAAACCATAGAAATTGCCAACGAAGAACTTACCAAGGCAAACCAGCGCCTGCGTGAAGAAAGGGATGAAAAAGTAAAGATTTATATGCAAGAAGCCACCGAAGCTGCCAACAAACTGCAAAAGGTGCGTAATACGCTCAACGAGAAAGGCATAGAGGCAGTAAAGCGGATGATTGGCAACGAAATAGAAGGAGTAGACGAGTTTGCCATTGTGCGGGAAAAGGTTCATCAGGAGTTTCCGGCCTTTGCCGAAACCATAGACCAAGCTTTTATTGATAAGAAAGTAACCAAATTGGTGTGGCAAGTGGGGCATTGCCTTAAATTGGGGATGTCGCCCATGGAAACGGGCGAGACACTATCTATTAGCAATCGTTCGGTGTCGGTGCATGGCACCAAGTTGCGCAAACTGGGAATATTGGAGCCTATCAAGAAAGCATAGCTTTTTAATTACGAATGGGTCAATTACGAATTACGAATGGGCTCGCGCATCACTGAATCTTTACAGGGTTGTTGGTTACAAAAATCTATTCTATGTAAGCTAACGACGAATTGAGTTTGCTCAACCAGAGGACAATTCAACTATAATACAACGTAACTATCACTATAAAATAAAGAGGGAAAAATATGTCGTTAAACGCCGCTTATACACCCGTTCAAGAATGGACGGATAGCATTGTAAGGTTGTATGAAATAAAAGAGGCACTGGAAAAAAATGAGGTAGAACAAGCCAAGACTTTAGTAGAAGCTGAAATAAACTCGAAAGGCAAATTTGTTGCGGTACAACAAAGGGTTCAAAGACTTTACCCTGAGTTTGTAACCACCATAGGCGAGATGCTTGACCAGGGTAAAATCAGTAAACTAATGTGGCAAATTGGCTACTGCCTTCAACTAAATATGACTCCACTCGAAACTTCCAAAATACTCCGAACTACTAATCGGTCGGTGTCGGTGATGGCTTGTAAGCTGCGCAAGTTGGGGGTACTGGAGGCGGTGAAGAAGTAGCCTTAAGAATTACGAACAGACTCGAAGCAACTATGGTCTACCAACTACAGACTCTGGACTACCAACTAAAAAACTAACCAATGAATACATTCGAACCAGGTAATTTTTATGTATTGCGTACTCCATTGTTGGAGCGCAGCTATTTGAAGCCTCCGGTGGGAGTTGCCCAAGGCATAGAGCAGGTGCGCCAACACCTACAAGCTATGTATGCCTTGCCCGCCTTGCAACAAGCCTTGTACATTGCCTCGCCCAATTTGTTTGCTCAGTTAGACCGTTGGCATACTTTAGTAGCACTGCCTGCCCCCAACAAAAAACAAAGCAAAGACTTGCAAAACCTGGAGCAAAAACTATGGATGTTTTTGGCAAGGGCGGCGTATCGTTGTACCCCCTTTGGCACTTTTGCTGCCGTAACTGCGGGTGAGTTTCGTTTGCAAAGACACAGCAGCCTAGCCCTGGATGGGCTTGGTCCCATGCGTACCTCGTCAAGGCTGGATATGGTGTATTTGCTGAGGCTCAGGGCGGCACTAGAGGCAGATACAGAGGTAAGGGAGCAATTGCTTTACTTTCCTAACAATACGCTCTACTGCAACGGTGACGATATGTTATGTTCGTTTTTTGATGAGCAAACCTTGCAACACGTAGCCTCGTCGAAGGAGTTTAATGAAGTGGCTTGGGAGCTGTTTGCCACTTGCCGTCAGGCGGGGGGAATGCGCATACAAGAAATGATTGCCCACTTGATGACAGACCCCGACTTGACCGAAGCAGATTGCTACGAGTTTGTGGAGTATTTGATTAACCATCATTTGCTTATTTCTGAACTGTACCCCAGTCTCAATGGTGCCGAATACCTGGAGCAATTGCACACTAGGGTAAAACAAATACCTGCCGCTCAGGAGTACCTCGATATTATTGAGCACATTCGTAGGCAACTGGCGCTGATTGATGCCACCCCTGACCCTGCCCAAAGCCTGGGGCTTTATCAACAATTGGCAGGCTATCTGAGTGCTCAGCCTTTTTATCAGGCACAAGAGACAGCTATCACTGCCCACCCCAACGAAAAAACTGCGTCTAAAAAAGAACTTATTCAAGTAGATGCTTTTAGGGATGAAAATGGGCAAGCACTGAGCAAAACCGTGCCCCGCCACCTGGTGCGCCAAATAGCCACTTTGATAGACAATGTAGGGGAAGTACCCACAACAAAAGCAGACCTTACCTCCTTTGCCCAGGCTTTTTTTAAACGATATGAAAACGAAGCGGTACCCTTGTTGCTGGCAATGGACGAGGTAACCGGGGTGGGTTATCCTTGTGGCAAACGGGTAGCAGCGCTACCTACCTATTTGCAGGAATTGGGTGTAGTGATTGGCGAAGGTGGGGCAATGCCCCAAGTTGCTGACCCCAAAACTGGACAGACCTCAGCGCTGGATTCCTTGTTGGAACAAAAATATGTAGAAGCTTTGCAAAAGGGCTTGACTGAAATACGCTTGAGCAAAGTCGAAATACAAGGTCTAAAAGCAAGCAAACCCAAGGCAAAAGAAAAACAAGCACCACCGCTTCCTCCGGCAATGATGGCGATGGGTAAGCTACTCTACCAAACGCCTGACGACCTGGAACACAATCCCAAACAAGGTAACCCGCGCAACTTTCGCTTTCAGTTGTACCACGCCAGTGGTCCCGTGGTGGGCAATTTGTTGGGGCGGTTTTGCTACGGCAGCCCCTTGCTAAAGGAAAAGCTCAGTGCCACCCTTGCCCAGGTAGAACCTGATAATGATCACCTGGTATACGCCGAAGTAGATCACTTGCCAGGGCAACGGGTGGGCAATGTAATCATTCGCCCCAGGTTGCGTGACTATAGCATTGCCTTGGGCGGTGCCAATACCAACGATGCTCACCAAATACCCGTGACTGACTTGTGGTTGAGTACCCAAGAGGGCGGCAAACGTTTGGTGTTACACTCGCGGCGCCTGGGCAAACAAGTGGTGCCCCGGATGAGCAATGCCCATAACTACGCCCACAATGCCCACCCCCTCTATAAGTTTTTGTGCGACTTGCAATACCAGGAAGAGTACCGCCAGCTGCCCCCGTTCTTTAAGGTGCAGCGCTGGCAGCAAAGGAGTTATTTGCCCCGCCTGGTGTATGATGATAACTTGATTTTATCGCCCAGGCAGTGGCGGGTGAGCCGTCAGCTATTAGAAGCAGTTCAATTACAAAAAAAGGAAGACCTGCATACCACCATTAGTACCTGGACATACAAAATAGAAAGACTGAGGCAACAATTGCGTTTGCCCCAAACGGTGCTGCTGGTAGAAGCGGATAATAAACTCTATATTGATTTTGCCAACCCCTTGAGTGTGGGAGTGTTTTTGCAAAAGGTGTTTGTGGGTAAAGAAGTCGTTCTGGAGGAAGTAATAGAAGAGCACGTGCCCAGTCAATCCTATAGCAATGAATTGATCTTTCCGATCACTAATACGGTCCCACCAATCCACAAGCAAACACAGGGGCTTGCTGCCCAAACCTTGCCTCAAAGTATACAAAAGAACTTTGCCTTGGGCAGTGAATGGGTATATTTTAAAATTTACCTGGGTGCCTTGGGCAGTGACCGACTAATTGTAGAAGACCTCTACCCTCTCAGCAAAGAATTAAAAGATTCGGAGCACATTGATCAGTGGTTTTTTATTCGCTATACCGATCCGGACTACGGTCCCCACTTGCGTTGGCGGCTGCACTTGTGCCATCACCCCAAAGAGTTGGGTGAAGTGGTACAAGTATTTTCGCAAAAACTGCTGGCTCTAAAGCAACAGGGGAAAATTATCCACTATGTACCCGATACCTACCAACGTGAACTCAACCGCTACTTGCCTTACAACATTGCCCTGAGCGAAAAATGGTTTGCCCTGGACAGTGACTTTGTAGGGCACATTTTAGAACTGCTCGCTCAGGATGAAACTGCCACCGATGCACTCAAATCGGCGCTTGCCATCAAACGCATCAAAGCCTTATTGGATGCTTTTGATTTGCCCAAAGAAACCCGCGAAAAGATTATCCACCAAGGTAGGGTAAACTTTAGCCGGGAGTTTGGTTTTGATACCCACCCCCAGGCACAACGCCTCAAAAAAGCCCTGGCAAAGCACACACTGCCTCCCTGGTTACCTCCGGCTTACCGCCTACTGTTTGATCAACTTACCGAACAGGAAGTGCCCCTTGCCCAACAAATAAAAGCCAACCTGCAACAACACGGGGCAAACGAGGCTCAACTCTGCTCGTTGCTGAGTAGCTACATCCACATGTTTAATAACCGCCTTTTTGTCGGTGGACAAAGGCTGGAAGAGATGTGGGGGTATTGGAAGTTGGAAGGATAAAATAAGCAGCTGATGCTTTGCTTCTTATCTTTTTTCTTTCTGCCCTTGCATTACCGACCTTGCAAGCTTGCCAAATTGTCCCTGAACCTTGCCAGGTTGTCAAGCTTACCTCGCCAAACTGTCCTCGAACCTTGCCAAATTAGCATGCTTAGCTTGACAATTTGGCATCATAATGAGTCACTTATATAACTGATGTTACGCAGTAATTTCCAAGTCTGCTTATTTATATTGTTTGATAGCTTTATTGCTTTATGGTTGCGCGATGCGTAGCCCAATCATTTAGCAATAAAGCCATATAACCATTAAAATAAGTAGGTCTGCGTAACTTCAGTTATATAAGTCAACTAATGTGATCTATAGATAGTTAGATACAGGTTTTTCTTTTTTATTTAAAGTTTTTTTCATTGGTGGAAAACAACTTTTTAAATACCCCTCGATAACATAATTGTATTATCAAGAGAAGTAACAAATTCCAGATAGGTGAAAAAATGACAATATGCATCACTCCATTTTTACTCACTTTGCTACGTTAAAGACAGTGAACAACAGTTTAGTTTGACTGTAGGCGTCAAATTCCTTCATAAAATCTCCTGCTATTGCACATATTTTCGTTAATTTTGTAGCATTCAGAACAATCATAACACAATAACTTCTCTATAAAGCACAATTATAAAAATGCTGTTTTTGTTAATTACTCTGTTTTTAATAAAGTGATATAAATCAGAGGGCTAACTCTGAAACTCACATTTATAGGCAAGTAGCTAATAAAGTTCCTTTTGTGACGATTAATTTATCAAGTGAATCAGACATTGCCAAATAATTAAAATCAAGTGAATAAAACTTCTTTGCAATAAAGGATGTCTGTTCTATTTTAAATCAGGTTTTTATGAAACAAATTTTTAATTTAGGTTTACTCCTATTACTCATACCATGGTTATTTTCTCAACCAACTTCTGCACAAAACGCTTACAATATTGCTGACTTTGCAAGTGCAAGGTCGTTAGGTGGTGGATATGAAGGGGATGGCGGACCAGCATTGAATGCCAAATTTACATCGACGCATAAAATGGCATCAGATGCTCAAGGTAATATTTATGTAACAGAACGATTACGTGTACGTCGCATAGATGCTGCAACCAATATCATTACTACAGTAGCAGGAGATGGGTCAGGTTCCCCTGATACACCCACACCGTTTGAAGTGCTTGATTTAGCATTAGATGATGCAGGTAATTTATACATGGCCAACAGTAGGGGCAATCAAGTGTTACGCCTAAATCGTACTACGGGTGTTATCACACCTGTGGCAGGTACTGGAGTGGCAGGTTTTGCTGGTGATGGTGGACTTGCTACTCAAGCTCAATTAGTCGGTCCTAAAGCTATTGCTCTAGATGCTACAAATAACCTCTACATTGTAGATGGTACTCGGATTCGAAAAGTAGATGCGGTGACGGGTATCATTACCACTATAGCAGGTTCAGGTAGGCTACGCACCGATGGAGTGCCAGCTTTAGAGGCTAGTCTTGCACTTATACATGATTTGGCGCTGGATGCTATAGGTAATATTTATGTGGTTGAAGTTTTGAAGCATAGGATACGAAAAATAGATGCACAAACTAATATCATTACCACAGTAGCTGGTAGCGCGCAACAGACAAGCAACAACCCTATTGGACCTGCAACTCAGGTCAAATTGAAACTTCCACATGGAGTAGATGTTGATGCTGAGGGCAATATATACATAGTAGATTATTATTATGCAAGAAAAGTAGATGCAGTGACTGGTATGATGTACCCCATAGCAGGACAGCTGTTTACTTTATCAGAACCAATTAATGGGAATGCCACTAAGACTGATTTTTCAATGGGAATGGCAGTGTTAGTTAAAAACAGCAAAGAAGTATATGTAGCAGAACGACACTGGATTCGAAAGCTTACTTCCTTTTATACCGATGGCTTGATTGTAGCCGATCATATAGAAGCAATGGCAGGCAATACGGTAAAAGTACCCGTAAGAGCCAAAGATTTAAGTGCTTTGGCGGGTGTTCAATTTGATATCAACATTCCTTCGGACAAGGCAAGTTTTGTAGGTTTGACCAACATCAACAGCAAGTTGACTGATTTTGGAACAGACAACTACAACGAAGTATCGGCTGGTAAAGTAAGAGTGCTTTGGGCAAATGCTTCTATGCAAGAGCAAACTTTTCAAAACAATGAAGTTTTGTTTGAAATAGAGCTCAACATTCCAGGAAATGCTACTACAGGCGACAAGTTCTTCCTCACTTTTGATGGCTCTATTGTGGTTGATCAAGAGGCGAAGACATTGAAAGTAGGGCATAAAACAGGTAGCGTACAAATAGTGGCTTCATCGAGCATTACAGGACTTTTTAAAACACCTGTCGGACAACCCATTAAGGGGGCTTCTATGACCTTGAGCAGGACTGCCGGAATTTTTGATACACACAACGCTACTGATAGTGGGACTTATATTATCAACGGTTTGGTACCTGGTAATAATTATCAGCTTGTGCCTAACAAACCTGCCAATAAAATAGACAACGGGGTAGATGTAGGGGATGTTATAGCAGTACGTCGCCACATTTTGCAAAAAGAGTTGCTTAACTCACCTTACAAGCTCATTGCAGCAGATATAGACTTATCTAAAAGCATTAATGTAGCAGATATTTTATTAATGAGAAGAGCTATTTTAGGGATGCCAGTACCTTTGTTGGTTACTTGGTGCTTTATACCTGAGAGCTTTACTTTTACTGACCCTACCAACCCTTGGAATCCTTCTTTTGTAGATTCGTATATTTTTACTGCTACCAGTACTCAAGCAACACAAGATTTTATTGGAGTAAAACTGGGTGATGTAAATTACAATGCTACACCGACCTTAAGAACCTCCACCCAAGCAGTGGAATTAAACACACCAGCTGTAGAGGTAATAAATGGTGATGTGATTCGGATTCCTGTGGCGGTAGGGGCTAATTATAACCAAATAGCAGGTTTCCAAGGTTCATTAGAGTTTGACCCAAAAGTGTTGCAATACCAAGGCGTAGAAGCCGCAGCTTTGTCCATCAACGCGAGCCAGCACTTCAATACTGCTAATGCAAGGCAAGGGGTGATCTCTTTCCTGTATGACCATCCACAAGGTGAGGCTAATAGTTTTGAAAACGGGCAAATATTGTATTACCTTACTTTTAAAGCAATAGGCAATGCAGGGCAATCTGCTGCCATCAAACTTACAAGTAGCCAAACTAAAGCCACAGCTTATAGTCAAGCATTCAAAGGCACCTCAGGGCTAATTTTAAGCGCAGGTGAGGTAAAGCTGATAGAGCCAGTAGTAACTATATTTCCTAACCCTGCCAAAAACTTCAATGTACAGTTTGGTGTAACCATTGATGAGAGTAAAGTAAACTTTATCTTGAAAGACCAACAAGGTAAAATCGTGGACTCACGCGAAACTAATTTTGCCAAGGGGCAGCACACCATAAGTTTTGAGCCCAATGTGATCGCAGGGAATTACTTCTTGACTATTGAGTATAATCAACACAAAATCACTAAAAAAGTGATGATTAAATAACCGTAGCCGATAATAAAATACAAATCCCGTTTTTCAAGAATGCTTGAAAACGGGATTTTTTGTTTTAGGTACCTAATAAAGTTATGGATCAAATGTGGCATTATCATATACTGGATACCCTGGCTTATCATCAGGATTGTGAGAAGGTTTTTGGAGGGTACATGCACCATTACCCCTACTTTGGGATGAGAGGCTCACAAGATGCCCAGAATTTAGCGGATGTTTTTGAAAAAACTAAAGATTTGTACCTTGAGTTATTTGATGAAGAAATGGTTCGAGAGGATCAAAATAAATGCTGGCATGATTGTCAAAACCGTTGTTGGCAGGCCTGTTCTTCAAAGTAGATTTTTTTAGAAAAGCTGCTAAGTTTTTTGGGTAAGAAGGTGTTCTATTGATAGGTTATTTTTTGCAAGGCTTACAATAAACACGATTCTTTATAAATGGGTGTTTGTGAACTCTCTTGAGTTGTACCATTACACCTGAGCAAATTGTTCTCTTTAAGCCACAATTTGCTCGGAAGTAGTATTGGAAGTTGAAAGGATAAAATAAGCTGAGCGCTGTACTTCTTTTCTTGCTTGCTGGTGTTGCAGGCTTGCCAGGTTGTCAAGCTTACCTCGCCAAACTGTCCTCGAACCTTGCCAAATTAGCATGCTTAGCTTGACAATTTGGCATCATAATGAGTCACTTATATAAGTCAACTAATGTGAATCTATAGTGTAGCTTAGATAGAGGATTTTTCTTTTTTATTTAGTAGGTAGCTGCCTAACCCAGGACTTACCCCTGTTTCGCCCACACAGGCGCAACACGCGCCAAAGAAAAACGGGTGGAGCAAGGGTTTATTACAGGTTGATTTTGAAGGTGTTGGGGCGGGGTTTGGTTTATGACTCCTCATTAATACCGATTACTCTTTATCATTCCACACAAGTTATTTACAAACCCAATGAGACATTGAAGGTTGTTCTTAATATCTAAAAACTTACTAAAAGCCTTTTTTACTGTTTTGTTTCCTTCTATTTGCAAGTTTAATACCTACCTTTTCTAAGTAAAAAATTTGAAACCTCAGATTTTTACGCTAAAATTGAACAATCCATTCATAACTCGTCGGTATACTATACTGTTTTATCCTTTGTTTTTAGACAATGCACAACCCTAAAGAACATCAGTGCCTAAAGCCTATCTTGGGAAATCTACAAGAAGCTTCACGCGAAGCTGTTGTGGATGGTTCTCAGGTATTACAAGAAAATGGCTTTAAAAAATATTTTCACGTCAAACGCCCCATTCAAGAAGAACTTGAAGCAATTATTAAAACTGCCAACAAGGGTAAACAACTTGTACTAGTTTGTGGCAATGTAGGAGATGGTAAGTCTCATTTGCTATCTTTATTGCATCAACAGTGTCCAGATGCGATGAAAAACTTTACTGTACATAATGATGCTACTGAAAGCAATAACCCTAAAGAAACTTACCTGGATACTCTAGAAAAACTACTGCATAACTTCAAAGATGAAAACTTACAAGACCAAGTCACGGATAAAATCATTTTGGCGGTTAACCTTGGAACTTTGACAAACTTTCTTGCCGAAAGAGGAACCAACTTTGGACAACTACAAGCATACGTAAAACAAAATAATATACTGGATACTGATACCGAGAAAGACACTAAGAAAGTTTCGGATGTGTTTTCTCATGTAAACTTTGCAGACTACCACCTATATGAACTGACCGAGCAAGGAGCCAACTCTGAGGTTATTTTATCTCTGTTCAAACGACTTACTCAGAACACCCCCACCAACCCTGTTTGGGCAAGTTATCAAAACCACTGTGTGAGCTGTGAACTAGCTGAAAAATGCCCCATCAAGTTCAATTATGAGTTTGTGATGGAAAAACAGGTACAAGAAAAACTCACTCACTTGCTTATCAAATGTATTGTGCAATACAAACACTTGATATCGGTAAGGGCACTACTTAATTTTTTACACGACTTAGTTGTTCCGTTAGAGCTTGCCCCACTGAGCACAGCCGAGGTATACACCAAAGTAAAACGTTATCAGGTAAAAACGTTTATCAATAATATACATCCCAACTACTTGTTTGAACATCCAGACTATCAGCCATTTACAAACATTTACACTTGCTTGACCCAGTAAATGAACGTAAAGAAGACTTGGATCAAACCATTATTCAACTAATTACAACAGACAAAGTAAAAGATACATTTGAAAGAGAGGCAGGCTTGCCTAAGGAAAACTCTTTTTTTCATAGATTTTTAACTGAGGGGTTTCAAGATAAAACGCACAAAAAAAGTAATTACACGCTACTTATTAATCTTTTTACTCGTTGGCATTACTTCAAGACCAATCAGCAAAATGAGGTATTGGGAAATCAAATATATCAAAAATACTTACAAAGCCTTTATTACTTTAATAGTGAGGCTACCCCAGAAAGTGCTCCCTACCAACAACTATATAAAGACATAAAAGAAGCTATTTATAGGTGGAACGGCAATGCTTTTCAAGCAGACATGGTCAATGTATTTATTGGTCATAAACAAGATACATATAAGATAAGTCAGCGTCTTAAGCTTAAACCAAAGGTTCACCCTCGTGATATTTCAGTTCCTCAAAAAAACCTCAAAAAATTTAAAGACATAATTACCCTATACTATGGCGTAGAGGGCAACCCAGAAGAAAGCTTAGAGATATCAATAGATTATGAATTGTACCAACTTTTGCAAAAAGTAATCAAAGGATACCGCCCTAACAAGCTTGATAAGAGTAATCATATCAACTTTGTGCATATCGTAGATAAAATCATTGGTCTAAACAGTCAAAACACGCCACTCATATTCCATGAAAATAATGGTAAATCAAAGAATGGTTATCGTTTAAGCAAAGACGATTTTGGTAAGTACCAATTTGAAAAAATATAGCTATGGACTTTGAAATAAAAACTAAAGAATTAGAGAATAACTATCTGAAAGACAGAAAAGGAAAGAAAGAGTTTAGGCACACTACTAACAAAAATTTCAAGCTACTTCCTTTTGTAACCAACGATAGTAAAATTAGAGGAGAAAAAAACAGTGTTAAAAAAGACCTTACGGCTTTTCAGGGCATTGCTAGTGAGTGTTATCGGATGATCCATAATCAAGAAAAGCCCGATAAAAAGCTACTATATAAAGAAGAAATCATCGACAAGGTTTTAACTAAATCACAAGTAAAGGCTGAAGATAAGCCACAAATAGAAACTATACTTAATAAAGTGGCTTTTGATACTCAGGGTAACCTGTTTATATTCGATGAACGTATTTTTTCATACATCAACTTTCAAAAACCAACTGGGATTCTTGAAAATATAAGCTTGTTTTTTTACACTATATTTTTTGATGAAAAATTAAAAAGTAAAGCCTCAAAAAAAACGAGTCAAAAATCGGTAAGCAATATTTATTACCAACTTATACTGAGCAGTTTACCCGAAGTAAAATCCAATAAAAATAACCATAAAGGCTTTGATATTTATCAGAATTTTGTACCTGAAATTACAGAGATGTTCCGCCAGGATTTAGCCTTTATGTTGGAAGATAAAAGTTTTTTCATTGCTTATTTTCCTTTGCTCATTAAGTATTACTACTTTAACTATTTAAAGCAGCTCACGCTCAGCCTAAATCATTTTTTTGATGACTTTAATCAAAGTATATTTTTTACTTTGGAATGGGAAACCTTATCTAAGTCTAGAATAAGCCATCAAAATGGCTGGAGTTTATTTGAAAGCAAGGCTCGTAATATCTTTTCCTTTGTAAATTTCTTTGAGCTTATTAGTTATATTGAATACAAAGGGGAATCATTTTTTAAAGGCAACTTTCAGCAGATAAAAGTTAAAATAGAAGCACTTGATTCCGCTGAACAAACAGAACTTACCCAGAAGCTTGAAGAAATCACCCAATTCTATCAACAAAAAATGGAAGCCCATATGGATAAACCTTTTAGACCAGGGAGCAGTTGGGCAGATTTTGAACAAACATACCAGCCTCGTTATAGCCTGGCTGATGCACCTGTACACCATCACCTCCATAAGTTATGGACAGCCATTGACTATCAATTTATCCATAGTGAAAGGGATAGTCCTTATAGTAGGTATCAAGCTTGGATCACAGAATTTTGTAAGCTGAACTTTGTTCGCAACCGTGGGCGTTTGGGGCAGTCCTTAAGCCTTGACCAACACACTTTGTTGTTTATTACTAAACTTTGTCTGGGAAAACATCCAAAAATAAGGCTTAAAAATCTATGGGTTGAATATAATAAGCGAGGACTTTTTTTTGACCCAAGCAGTCAAAAAGAAATTGTTAAGTTGTTTGAAAAAATCAATCTTTTGGAGAAAAAAAGTGACAGTGGGGATGCCCAATATGTAAAGACCATACAATAAGAAGCTATGAACAAGGACTTAATTCATCAATACATTACAAGTGCAGTACTGGAACACTTTAAGACCAAAGGATTAGCACCAGGCGATAGATATAATATTTACTTCGAAAAACCTGAACAAGTACAGGGACAATTTGAAGCTTTTGACTTAGAGGCATTTGATTATACTGAGGCATCTTACAAAGTTCATTACCTGCCAATTGATAACATCAAACTCATTGTAGCTTGTAACAATGCTGAAACTACGGAAGACTTCCTAACCAAGCTCAGGAATGAAGTCAGTAAAAACGAAGGAATCTTCACTGATACGGCCATTCTGTTTATTCATAATACCCAACTAGACAGCCTTACCGGAGGAACCGAAAGTCTGTTGAAGGAAGGAATGCCTTTACACATAGATGTAATCAAGGAAACTATCAAGGAAAAAATCAAAGAAGAAAAGTTTCTAAAAGGCCATGAACGAAAAATACTCTTGAACACCTTAGAGCAACAAAAGTCTGATTTATTTGAAGATAATCATTCCCTGTTTGATTTTCGGGTATTCTTAGAAATATTTGCAGCTCAGGAAATTTCTGACACTCAATATAAATCTCTGGGCTTATTTAAAGACAACGAGCTGCATTCTATCAAAGAAGAAAAAAATATCAACAAAAGGATTCAGTCAAACCGAAGGCTCTTTGATACAGTAGACCAGACACACAAATACGGAAACCCATCGGACGATCTGGAGAAACACTTTGCATCTGCTGGGGTAAATGCCTTGAGTAAAACTGGGGAGAAAAAACAAAAAGATGGTTCTCAGGAACAACCTTGGTTTTCGGCAAACTTTGAACAGGTACATGAATGGGAAGAACAGAAAAAGAAAGGGGATAAGCCAGAGTATATTGAAACCACACTCAAGAATCAATTAATAATCTGGGAAAAGCCAGAAGGAAATACCAAGGCCAAACAACGTCAGCGCAATATCATTATATTTAACCACTTGCCTGATGCAAGCACTCCTAAAGACCCCATTGAGCTTACCTGCCAGTTTAATGTAAATCCTAAAAAAAGTGATATAAGCTGTCCTATTGATAGTAATCTAAGTGTAGAGTATGCCAATACAAAAGATAAGATTAACCTAAAGCTTGCTCCAAAAGATGCCCAGGATACTGCCTATTGTAAGGTTACTTACACTCATGTTGACAAAGTAAGCAATGACAAAACCAATTTTGAATTTCGTGTTTTTATACTCCCCCTGCCAGAACAGTTACTCAAAAGCATCAAAACGAATTATGTAATAAACATAAAAGCTAATGGACAGTTTATTGAGATCAGGACAGATAATATTGATGACGTTTTAACCTTTAACGAAGATCAGGAAGGTATAGACTCAGAGGGTTTGATAGCTGACGGAACCTATCATTTGTATGAAGACACTCGGTTAGAGTTGAAGCCTGATTCAAATTATGATGAAAGCTTTGTAAACTTTACTCTAAACTATAAAAACACGAGCATTCCATTTCGCACCAGGGTGGATTACGAAGAGCTCAGAGGTATTACAGGTCTGGAAGTATGGCAACAAAAGCGAGTGAAAAAAGATAGTTTTAAATACTCTCATGAGGTTAAAAACAACAAAGATGTTATAAAGCTCAAGCAAAAGAATAATGAATATACTGTTCGAGATGATTTCCGGCAAAGCCTGAAGCTGGAAGCAAAACTGATAAGTTTAGGGGGATGCTATTGGCAAGAGCAAAGTAGTGAACATATCAGTAAACAACACTTAGATATTGCCCCATCTGTGGCTGAGCATTTTCACTTGATTGTTAAATATTACCAAGATAACAAGCTTTTGCCTAGTTTGACTTTTTGGAATGATACGCTACGCCAACTTATCAAAGACTTTCTACACTGCTATCTCAAAGAGCTTAAAAGTATTACCAAAGGTGCTCCGCTTACCAAACAACAACAGAACCTGGAAAACATTGGAGTGATTAAAGAGCTACATGGCCAGGAAAGATTTAAATATACTCCGTTAAACCCGATCAACTTAGTTTATCAACTAGCCTTGTATGAAGAGTTGGATACGCTGGAGTTACCCAAAGAAATTGCGGGTAAATTAACCCCACTGGGTATTGTACCTTACATCTACGGGCAAGGTGAAGGTAGAAGTATTGAACTATATGCACCAATAGAACAGACCCATTCTCAGGAGTGGTTGTATTACCACAGTGCGCAAGTAGATACTTCTTCTGCCTCTAAACGCTACGCAGCCAACCTTATTAAAGACAAAATAAATGAATTTATTGCTCACTTTCACTATCTCTTTATTAAAGGCACCCACGCTCCACTAAAAATAAATTTGATTAACCTGGGTGATTGTAAAGAAGCATTTCAAGGTATTTTTAACTATTACAAATCTGTCATTCAACAATCGACAGTTTTTCCTATTGATGTATATATATACGGCTCCGACGATTATATTACCAAATCGAAGAGTTTCTTTCATGATGATGTGGATGCCATCAAGATGAGTTGGTATACCTAAGAACAGAGCGTTATGATCCAGAAGATATACTCAATGTATTAGGCAAATGTACACTTCTATACTAAAAAACTAGATAAGGGCGTAGAATACGCTCACCTTTCTTTTTATCAGTTTAAGCCCAAGGAAATGAGAGTAGCCCATAACACGGCTACTGACGTAGCTACCGGACTCTCGCTACATGGATTGGTAAACGACATTCCTTCTGTTTTTACCAATGGCAGTTACCGCACTGGGTTTGGTTCTATGAATCTATCACTAAAGCAACTTGACCTGCTTGAAGAATTGGCAGTGTATTACAACGCGCTCATCGATGTTGCTAAATCTGACAACCCTTTTAATATAGAGCAGGCAATATGTACGATCATCAGTGAAGAGTCTAAAAAAGACCTGGAACAACTCTACAATCACTCACAATGGATTACATTTATTGACCCAAAGGTTGACCTTAACTACTTTAAGGGGAACAAAGACATTGTAATTATTCATTACAGCGATCAGTACAGCAATACCAGTGGCTATGATGCAATTACTGTAACCCGTAAAGCAAAACAGTACCAGTTTGTGATTGAGGAGTTTCTAAATAGTAAACCTAATATCGAGGTTCAAACTTCTCAGACACTTGACATCATCAACATGTTCAACGCCTTGAACGGAGACTGGTTATTACAACTGATTTCGCACTCAGAGTATTCACACTTTGACCGTGAAAAAATGAGTATTCTATCTGCGGTTAAAGTAGGTTTAGGCTTTTTATATCATGAAAACATCATCTGGGTACCCATATCACTAGAAGAGGTACTACGGGTATCAGGTGGGGCAGGTTTGAAGCAAAAAGAGGGCATATTTTCAGCTAAAAACCTTGGCTTAGAAGGCAAGCACAGCGATGACTTACTTATGGTAGGCTTAGAAGAAGTAGGAGGAAAACTCTTATTTCACTTATACCCTATTGAAGTGAAAGTGGGCAAAAACTATCAGAATGTAATAGGCAAAGCTGTAGCCCAAGCCCGCCACACTAAAGAAGGTATATACACTACCTTACAGGGAGATACTTTTCAACATAAATTTTACCGTAACTTCTTTGCTAAAATGGTACTGGTTAGTGCCGAAAAAATGAAGATTTATGGTGTTTGGCCTCAAAAAAACAACGATTGGCAGAAAGTTTTAGAAGATTATCGCTACCGACTTTTAAACGATGATTTTACGATTACCAATAAACTCAAAGACTTTATTGGGGAGTACGCAGTGGTTTCATTCAAGGCAGACGTATTTGTACGTAAAGTAAGCGAACAAGGTGAAGGCCTGTTGATGGAGTTGCTAGAGTCTGATGGGTACAACTATCTTTTGGAAGCTACAGAACAAATAAAGGATAGGTACCAAAACGGAGAGTTCAAACATCAAATGCTCCACCAAAAATATCAAGTAGCGCAAACAGTCTCAGACCTGCCCCCAAACTCTGAATCAGCACAAGTAGAAGTAAAAGTCAATGGTCACTCATCTGATACTCACCTTGTGATTAATGAAGAAAAGCCCTTAAACATCTTGTTTGGGCACGAAGTAAATTACCAACAAGAAGTACGCTGGTACCCTACCTCTACTGATAAAGTAATGCATACCAATACAGGGATTATAGGTACTATGGGAACTGGTAAAACTCAGTTTACAAAATCATTGATTACTCAACTGGTTCAAAACTCAACTTATAATGTCAATGAAACCCCTATTGGCATGCTCATATTTGACTATAAAGGTGATTACATTAAGGACGACTTTGTACAAGCAACTAGCGCCAGGGTATTTGACCTCTTTCAATTGCCTTATAATCCGTTGGCAATTGACGTTAGTGAGAACAGTCGTCCTCTACTCCCCTTACATATTGCCAGTAACCTTAAGGAAACCATTACGACTGCTTTTAACCTTGGTATTAAGCAATCGCAAAAATTACAAGATGTAATTATGCAGTCGTATGATGCCAAGGGTATACATAAAGCCAATAAAGCTACCTGGAATAAACTCCCCCCTTCTCTAGCCGATATTTGTGAAATATACCTCAACGATGAAGATGTAAACCAAGACAGCCTTTACGCTGCATTAAAAAAACTATATGATTTTGAAATTTTTGAGCCAGATGCTTCAAAAACAAAGTCTTTATTTGACCTGATAGAAGGAGTTACAGTAATTAATCTCTCTGGGTATGATGATGGCATTCAAAATCTGGTGGTAGCAATAACCTTAGACGTTTTTTACTCTCAAATGCAAAAAAACGGTCATAGTACCATTGATGGCAACTTAAGGGAAGTAACCAAAATGATATTGGTAGACGAAGCTGACAATTTCTTAAGTAAAAATTTCGATTCACTACGCAAAATATTGAAGGAAGGAAGGGAGTTTGGCGTAGGAACTATCTTATCTACGCAGTTTTTGAATCATTTTTCCACTGGTGATAATGAATACTCTAATTACATTCTCACCTGGATTATTCATAAGGTAACTGACATCAAAATTAAAGAGATTGACAGCCTTTTTAACCTTGAAAAAGGCGCAAAGGAACGATTAATAAGCGAAATTAAAAACCTCGAAAAGCATTATAGTGTAGTGAACCTCGCTGGTTCAGAACCTATATTTATGAAAGATAGAGCTTTTTGGGAGTTGATGGCCAATCAATTGTAATTATTGAATATGAAGATAGAATCATTTAGCCTTACCGTATTTGAGTTATTTGATAAACATAAAATTTTTCAAATACCTCGTTACCAACGAAGTTATGCCTGGACAACCTCAGAAGTCGATGACTTCATTACTGATTTAAAAGATTGTTATCAAGCAAGGAAAAACGGAACAACAGGTCAGGAGAAAGCAAAGTCTCATTTTTTTGGAGGCATAGTAAGCGTAGAAAAAGATGTGGAGGCAGCTCACAGGCATACGTATGATGTTGTAGATGGACAACAACGTTTAGCCACCTTTATACTTCTGGTATCATCAGTTATTAAATTTTACGAAAAGCTAAAAGAACAAGCAGTAAAGGAAAAGGATGCTGAGAGTGAGTCATTTTGCTTAGAGCAAATCAATATCCTTAAAGGCAACTATATTACTTACAAAACCAGAGAACGTTCACAGCATATTGAAGTAAAACGTTTTATGGCATCAAAGATAGATACTGATTTTTTTATTGACTTAATAAATAACAATAACCCAGAGCTTGATGACTCCATTGCTTCACATAAAAGGCTTCTTAAAGCAAAAAAGGCGATTGATAAAGCCATAAAAGCATTTGTGGATGAAGAAAGCTCTCTAACAACTAAAATAGAAGTACTTATAAAAATAGAAGATATTCTTTCTAAAGATTACTTGCTATTGCATATTATCACCTCAAGCCGCGAGGAAGCTTATACTTTATTTCAAGTATTGAATGACCGAGGCACTAACCTTACAAATGGCGATTTAATTAAGGCCAATGTACTTGAAGCACTGGAACAGTATCCTAACGAACAAAATAGTGTAGAAAAATCCTGGGATCAAATACTCTCTAGTGAAACAAAGGTTGTAGAAGATAACTTACAGTGGATTTACTCCTCTAAAAATGGTGAAAGAGCTAAAAAAGCCAAGCTTCACAAGGAATTCACCCAGCTTTTTTATCCCATCCAAGAACAAGTTGACCAGGAACAGTCAATAGAAATAAGGGATAATACTCAAAAAATTGTAAATGAATTTGAGTTATGTAACAAATACTTGCATTATCATTGGCCATTCCAAGATGTTGATAATGTCAAACAATGGGATAAGTATCGTCTTTATTTATTAATCAACGTATTAGATAATAAAGCAAGCATACCTTTATTACTTGCGGCTCAACAACTTGGTGCACGTAAATTTGCAGATTTAGTACATTTGCTGGAGAAGTTCTTCTTTAGGTACAAGATCATCTGTAATGGACATGCAAGTGCTTTGATACAAGTATATAATAAAGAAGCAAAAACAATTAGAGATAACCCTGCTACATACAATATAAATCAACAACTAAAGAAAAAGTTGAATAACCTATTACAAAAAAGTGCTGATGACGAAACCTTCAAAAATTTACTTCCCAGTAAACTAAAGTATGAATCATCAGCAAGAAAAGCAGTGAAATACTTCTTAACTACAGTAGATTATTACTTAAGTTGGTATAATGATGGAGCCCAGGGAAGCCCTCAACCTAAAGGCTTAAATCGTATATATGATTTTGAATCCTCAACCATTGAACATGTGTATCCACAAAAGCCTGAACCACATGTAAAAGATTTGAGTTTGGAACCACTTGTCAATACGCTTGGCAACTTATCATTCTTTGATACCAAAGACAATGCTACTGCTGGTAATAAAGCCTTCAATAATAAAAAAGATATTTTAAAAGATTCAATGTTAAAAATGAACATTGAGATTGCAGATAATTCTGTTTGGGACGTAGCAACAATACAACGTAGAGAAAAAAAGCTAATTGAGGTTGCCTTAAAGGTGTTCAGTTTATCTTAACCCAACCCCAAGCTCACCTCACTAATTAAAAAATCAATACCATCCAGGTTTGGATTAGAGCTGATGCTGCCATGCACCAGCTCTAATCCATGATCTATATGAAGCTTAAGGTATTTTGGGATATCCTTATCTGTTTTATAAAGCCCATACTTTTGACAAATAAGGGCGATATAATACGCTTCATGTTCGCCTAGTAAAATTCGCTTGCTGTATTCTTTCCCTTTAGCATCAGCGATATTTTTTAAGTCAAGCTTTTTACTCTGCGCCAGGGAATGACCAAGTGCAATGCGGGCAATAGCATTCTCTGCCCCTAGGCTTAGTTTACTGGTAAGTTCTGTAATACGTATTTTATTGGCTTCAGAAGTTTTAAGACTACTAAACATGTTGAGTAACTATTTTTTGGGCTGTTTCAAATAATTCATTTGGCTTCACAGGCATAAACGAAGACTTTTCATCATCTTCATTAACTATTAAATGAGTATTATTTATGTACTCTTTTAGCAAATCATACTCCGCCTGTGTCATCTCTTTATTAAGCAATGGCAAAATCACTACTTGCTTAGAGATTGTTGGGTAGAATTCTGCAATGATGTTCTGAGAGTGAGCTACATCCAGTTTTTGCATCGGACTATCAATGAATACCGGAAAGTCAATATTTGATTCTTCTACCAGAGATTTTAAAATGGCCGTGGCATAAAGTTGTTGTTCACCTTTTGATAAAGTCGTTTTTTCTATTTCCTCACCACGGTTATTGTACAAGTGTATATCTATAATATCATTGTCCAGCTCTACCTTTACTTTTTCTACAAAGTCTTTTTTGTGCATTAAGGTTCTTAGCCCTTGTAAAATATGTTGCTCCAATGACTCATGCTTTTTGTGCTTCATCTTTACAATAAATGCATTCAAGTGTTCAATTAACCTTGCGGTTTGTTTATCTTTACCTTTATACTTTTCGCCCACTTCTATTTTTCGGGTAAGGCTTTCGTATAAACTTTTTTGACTATTCAGTGTGCTTTCTCTCTTACTACTTTCACTGATGAGTGCCTCTATTTTATCTTCTATTTCGATCACTCGTTGCTCCAATCGTGTTTTTTCATCTCGATGCTTTTGAATCAATGCATCTTTCTCTTTACTCTCGGCATCACTAAGTTGAGCAGTCACTTGAGCGTTATCCTGACGATTGCGTTTCACGCGTTGTTTTAAAGCTTGAAGCTGTTTTTTATAAGAAGTTTTTAAGTTATCAATGATTGCCCTGAGTGTATACAACTCATCTTCTGAAAAACCATGCAATACTTTTACTTCATCGGTTGCTTGTTGTTCGTTAGGTTTAAAATGTTTATCGATTAATTGTTGAAGGCTTTTTAGGTAGTATTCATGGGTAGCTTTATGAATATCTTTATTTTTGAGTGACTTGAAGTCTTTTAATAACTTTTTGAAGTTACCTTGGGTAGCTGAGTCCTGTACAGAGGCTTTAGATTGTTTTAGTTCTTGCACCCCTTGCTCCAACACTTCATTCAATAGTTTGAAAGAGATAGCAAAAGGAGCCAACTCCATCAAATCTTTGAACTCATTTCTTATTTGCTCCCCCTCTACCTTAAGCTGTACTTTACGTTTACGTAAATCTTTGATCTGATCAACTGACAACCCACTTCCTTGCCGGATTAAACGCTCCTGTATTTGATCTATCTGAGTTTGGCAAATCAACTTCTCTTCTTTGAGTTTAATAACTTGCTCATCACTATATTCAATTAACTTCTCTGCTTCTTCAATCTGTTTAACCGTCGTTTCAAACTTCTGTTTCTCATCATCACTTGCCGAATCTCTACGAAAACGAAGTCTTAAATCCTGAAGGTTGCTTTTGAGCGTTTCATATTTGTTAATCCCTAGTACTTCCGAATAAGCTTTACTCAACTTTCTCTTATCATCGATGGACTTCATTTCAGCCAGTGAAACTATTTTTTCAGCATCAAAGAAGAAGAACTTGGCTATTTCTTTAGGTAAAATAAAATCGTGGATAAAAATCTCTGTACCAATATCCTTGATTAATTCATTTTCTTGCCCATCAATCAGTATTTGTAATTTATCCTCAACAGCCCCGTAGCTATAGCTCCTAATGATATCTATATTACTGCAAGAAACCCCTGGTATATCAATATCATTAAATGTGATTTGCACCGAATATAAACGCTCATCATTGGCATAAGCCAAGCGATTCATGCTTGCCAACAAATATTTATGGTATCCTCCTGCCTCAATGATTTGGCGTTTAAAAATATCATCTACTTCTTGCATGAGCTTGCCGTACAAGCACCAAACCAATGAAGTAAGTAAGGTAGTTTTACCATAACCGTTGCTTCCAGCTACTACAAATACATTGCGATGGCTTTGGCTTTTATAATCAAAAGTAAGTTGTTGATCTCCCGCGTAAATTTTAAAGTTATATAGCTTTATTTTTTGGATATTCATTCTTATATGTCTAGTTTCATTTGACCATTGTCACCCTCTTTTTTATCAAAATTAACCTCTCCATCCTGATAACCTTCTACAGCGGTTTTGGTGGGGTAAACATGTTCTTCTATAATATGTTCGAGGTCATTTTGAAGCCCTCTTTTATTTACCAGAAGTACTTTATTCTTTTGCGCCTTTAGCAAGTTGTTAATCAATTTAAACTCCCCTTCATTGTCACAAACTTCTTGTAGCAATTTCTTTTCTTTTTTTATGTTTTCATCTCCTTGATTGAAACTGATTTGCCGATTGAAAACATCATTGTATATATCAGAAACATTAAATTCAAAGATAAAATCTCTATGCCAGGTTACTTGAATAGCAGCCAACTCCTGATGGGTTATCAGCACCATCTCAGGCTGATCTTCTTGGATTTCTCTTTGAGCCTTAAGAACCTCCTCTAAAATGTATTTTCTCCATCTTGGCCAGTAGGGACCTGGTCCCTCTTGATTATTTCTTCTAATGGGCATTCGGTATTTCTCCAGATCATATTCTGGGTGATCCCGATCTACTGTTTTTGATAAGAAATCACGAATTTCCACCAATGGTACCATCCAGTCTTCTCCGCTTTCAATCAACCCTTCCATAGATTTGTCTCTTTTTACCACAGTACAAACCCAACAACCAAAACGACTGTTGCCACAAGAAGGAGTTGAGATATCGGTAATAATAGGACAATCACCACCACTAGAACTCATGTATAAGGTAATCAACTCTTTGTTATCACCTTCCCAAGGTGGGTTTACTGCTTGCAAATAAGTCCAAACATCCTTAGTGAGTACATCTTTGATGGGAGTAAAAGCATAGGCATTTGCCAAAGAGTGAGTTCTTAGGCGCTGCCCTTTTATTTCATGACGCTTAATATTTTTGGCTCTTTGTGAACTTTCGTCCGATCGGGTACCCAGTAGGATGATAACCTCTCCATAATTACTTATTTTATCCTTAATATATTGGGTAGTAGGGTTAATTTTGAGACGTTCGGTACACCAACGAAAGATAGTGTTGGGGGCAGGGTATCCTTTACCAATTAGGTTTACCCAAAAACTACTTTCAAGCTTTGGAGTAGTTTGTTCTACAGTCATCGGCATGCCTTGAGCAAGGCTTGCTTCTCTTATTTTTTCAAGTGTTCTCTCTACAAAACTTAAAATTTTTGGGTTTTCGACCAAAGTGTTGTTACAAATTACATGGATGGGGCGTGTGCGCAAATCTTGCGGTACATTATCTTGAATCGTTTTCCACACCAATTGCAATAGCATAGTAGAATCCTTCCCTCCGCTAAACCCTATAATCCAGGGACGGTTATTATCCTCCTCACGATACTGCTCAAGTATCTCTTTTTTTATTTGTTCAACTTGCTCTTTTATATTCATTTTTGTAGGATCATTTTTGCTCACTAAAGTTAACAATCTTAACATTATTAACAAAACGGCATCGAAAAGACAAAATTACTACTAAAACAAACAACATCGTAAGATCGTTGCACAATTATGGAAAAAAATAATTGTCCTTTCTGTCAAACTAATTTGAGCACCATAAAATCTCAGAAAAATGTGTTTGCTATTTATGTGTAATCGGTAAGGTAGGGGTAACAAAGAAATGTAAATAAGGGGTAACAGTTTTTGGTATAAAAAAACCTCTGTTTTAGAGGAACCTTCAGCAATTTAGCCAAAAGTTGTTACTACACCAACCTTTTATTTTTAAAAGATGGTTTTCCTATTTTTCATTCTATAGCTCTCTCCCTTTAGTTGAACGACTTGCGCTCTGTGTAGTAACCTATCCAGCATGGCTGTAGCCAACACCTGATCATCGAGCGCTTCAGCCCATTCTTTGGGAGATTTGTTGGTCGTGATGATGACTGAACTCTTTTCATGCAAGGTGTCAATGAGGTGAAAAAGCATTTGCCCGACTTTTTTCTCGATGGGGAACATCATAAGATCATCTATGACCAGTAATTCGGCTTTCACACAGGCATTATATTGTGCCCGATTATTTTTGGTCATATCCGAGAGTTTTAGTATTCTGGCTAAATCCTCCATTGTCCTAAAAATGGCCTTATAACCTGCCTTGAGTGCCAAGTAAGCCAGTCCTGCTGCAATGAAGGTTTTCCCTGTTCCTGATGGTCCCATTAAAATGACGTTAAAATGCTGTTCGAGCCAATGAAGCTCTTTTAGTTGGTTCATTTGTGTTTTGGAGATGCCATTGTCCACCCCAAAATCATAGTATTCGAGTAAATGATTCTGGGGAAGTTTGGCTCTTTTAATGCGAGTTTTCATCATTCGCTGTTCCCGTTCATTGATTTCGGTTTGCAACAAAAGGGTGAGCCATTCTTGATGAGTCATTTGTTCAGTTTGTGCCTTCACCAGGCTTTCTGATAATTTTTGCTCCACATTGAGTAGCTTGAGCTGTAGAAGCATCTGTCTGAGATGATCGGTTGTATACATTTTATATTAGTTAAAAAGTTGTTCAAATAATTCTATATCGGTTTTTTGTGGTTCCATTGCTGCCCAAGTATCTGCTGAGGGGTGCTCAACTTTGGCAGAAGCTGTAGTAGGGGCTGATTCAACTCCCTCCCCGATGTTAGGATTTCCAATTTTCTCAAGCTCATAATAGCGGGCAATTTGGCTGAAGTCAGTGCCACTATAGACTTTCTGCTCTCTACAGAACCGAAAAGTACGCTCTATAACATCTTTTGGGTGTTTTTCTAAGGTCTTCTCTATAGTATTGAGCTGACCTTTAGCATAACGATTCCATTTTTCGGCTACTTGGGTAAGGTAGGTTTTGGCAAGCTCAGGTTCTACAAACTGCTCTGCCAAGCTCTCAATGAGCTTGAGTACCAGGTACTGGCTGTTTCTTAGATGACTTTCGGCTATTACTTGTTGGTGTTTTCCGGTAACAATCAAATGTCGGGCAAGCTCTTGGTGAGCCTCACTATAGATATACAACCATTCTTTATCTGATTCAATGATTACCTTTGGGTTTTCATAATAGGTGCCCAACGGAACACTATAGAAGTTCCCCTGAAAACAAACTAAATTATCTTTACGAACCTGGCGATAAGTATAGGGGATAAAGGATGGTAGAGGAGTAAAAACTTGTAAATGAGACTGTTCCTTTTTGAACTCCTCAGCCGGAACCAGTCCAGTGCCATTATGAACTCGTCCATTACCTGTGCGCTCAAGCCAGGCAAGTGCAGCAGTGTTCAACAAACTGATGTTTTCAAACACCCGGCCGTGCAGAAAATTTCCTTTGACATAACCCACTACGTTTTCAATTTTGCCCTTACTCTCTGGATCAGCCTTTCGGCATAGGTACACCTTAAACTTTCGACTTTTCAGGTAAGATGAAAATGCCTGGGTGTAGATAATAGCTCCTTTATTCTCCGAAACCACAAATACCCGATCCTGATCATAGACCACCTGAGCTGGAACCCCTCCATAATAGGCAAAAGCTTGCTCATGAGCTAAAATGGCAGTTTCACTGGTGAAGGGGGTGTCTTGGAAATAAACATATTTATAGCGGGAACAACTCAGTACTATAGCGAAAAAGTACACCTTATGCTTTTGCCCGTCATTGTCCACCAACCAATCCTGACCGAAATCTACCTGAGCTTGTTCACCATACATCATAGCAGGGATTGGCTGATAATCTCGGAAGTTGCGAGACTTTTTGATGATGTTATGCTTTTTGCGGACGTACTGAGTAAAATTGTAAAAGGTTTTCTCACACACCTCTGGTAAATCATCATAATGCTCATGCAACCAATCGCGAACCTGAGCACTACTTGCTGATGAGCAACGCTCCAGACGAGTTTTAACAAAGTGTTCATAATCAGATAACTTGGGGCAACGTTGCTCAGCGTCAACCAACACCCAATGTTCAAAATCAGGTTGGGATAGCCATTTGTAGAGCGTTTTTCGGCTGATACCTAATTCACGACTGATCTGAGATAGGCTTGCCCCGCTTTCGCGTAGAGCCAATAATTTTTGGTAATTCATAAGTTTTTGCAATTGGGCTGTTTTTAACATGGCTTACCAGATTTGTTGGATACAAGCCATAAACTTAAAAAACTGTTACCTCTTAATTACCAAAACTGTTACCCCTTAATTACCAAAAGCGAAATCTGTAGGAACGAAAATGTGTTACCTCTTAATTACCGAAATGTGTTACCTCTTAGTTACCGATTACATTTATGATAGGTTCCCAGTTTCACCAGGGCATACGCTTATTATACCCAACAAACATGTAGCTAATTTTTTTGAGCTTACTCAAGAAGAAATGAAGTATCCCTCCCAGTGAGTACATGTTTACATCTGCTATTTGCCTGCTTACCTTTGTATCAAAAAGATATGAATAAAGAACAGAAAATGTTTGATTGAGTTATGGGAGCAAAGTGGACAAACTCAACCTGCTTTTGTGCAGATCAAGGTGTAAGCCTGGCCAGCTTTGGTTATTGGCGTACTAAATGGTTGGCCTTGCACAAGTCAGAGGAAGTCCAGTCACCTGTTTTTGCTCCTATAGAAAAACCAACCCCCAAGTCAGTTGATATCAAGGCAGCCCAAGTGTACGAAATTGTTTACTCCAATGGAGTTCGTCTTTGTTTGCCTTCTTTGGACTTATCCATTTTACCTCAACTGCTCAAATTAGATGTTTAGCCTTCACGCCGATTACCAATATTTTTTGTACCAAGGTATTTGTGACATGCGTAAAAGCTTTGATGGTTTGTGTGGTTTGGTGTTGGGCGAGTTGGGGCGTGAACCCACTGATGGTTCGGTGTATGTTTTTCTCAACCGTCGTCGCACTCATCTAAAATTACTTCATTGGGAAGCAGGAGGTTTTGTGTTGTACTATAAGCGTTTGGAAAAAGGCTGTTTTTCACTGCCCAACAAGGCGAGGATTTCCTGGTTGGAACTGAGCCTAATGGTGGAGGGGAATAAGATCCTATAAAGAAGGGCTTGCTTGGCTTAACTGTTCTTCGTGGAATGGATACCTACTAAGGATAAAGCTACCCTCAGAATCGAATATTTTGAGGGAGTTTGAGAAAAGGAGGGGTTTCTTATACTCCAGTGATAGGATGTAAAAAAAGTGATCCCATAAAATCCAGGATCACTTTTAGCTATATACATTACCTGTCAAGTATTGAGTAGCCTAAGTTTAACAAGTAGAACCTCCTAAACAATAGTGACCATTATCGTAGCCATCGTTATGAGCGTCCTGAATACTAAAATACGGGACACGATGTTGATTTGACATTAACATTTCCCATTCACAACCAAACATATGTAACTCTGGGCAAGGAGTAGAATTAAGATTGCCCACAAAAGGTGCGATATAAAACCTTAAATGAATCGTAATCTCATATGCTGGTTCTCCAAGACGTTTTACAAGAATTTTCGCTGAATAGTTCTCATGATATGGGTTTTGAGTTGTTACAAATGGTAGCTCCCCTACTGATAACCGAAAAGAGATTGGATAAAGCCTGGTACTGGGTATATTGATCTTTTTAATACTACCTTGATTACCTCTGGTTTTGGTAGCAGTAAGTAGGTACTGATCTTTTTGATAATGGTTAGTAATATAAAAATTATCTGTTTCAAGAAACCTTACCGGATCAGTGAGTTCAGAAGAAAACTGCAAGTAAGTGCTATCAGGAGCGCTTGCGAGATCAATTTCAATTTCCAAATCAGAGCTTCGCATCCAAACTGGTAGTTCAATTTTTAAATGATCTCCCGAATTAGGGATTAGTGAAAAAGTTGTTTCAACTATCTCAAGACCTTTACCTTCTTTGCTGCAAAGAGATTTAAAATTGTCCATTTGTATGCCTGCTTCGATGGGGGTAAGTGTGGCAGGCTTAGAAGCATCCAGATTCCAACGGGCAGCATTAGGGCAGTCAAACAACCCTGTGGCGTTAAGAATGTGATAATTGGTTACCCAAGTATTATAGAAAGGATAATCTGTAGCAAGCGTTGTGTCGTTATAGGTATTGTACTTTCCTTTATGAAATCTGACTCCGCCTCCGGGAAATTCGCCTCTCAGGTAATCAATGAGTTTATCAAAGGCATCGTGGTAATCATCCTTAAAATCATCCCATTTGTTAGCTCTGTTATTGGGTAAAAAGCCTACAATTTCAATAAAAGCACTGTCTCTTTGATAAGTTGGGCAAAGGTAATGCATAGATTCCTTGGTAAATCTAATACCAATGGGAGTGATAAAATTCACATCAGGATTGAGGTCACTTAGAAAATTAAGTGCTTTTTCTACTGCTTCAATAGTTCTTCGAATGGGCACACTAAACTCAATACTGGTACCTACATTATTGGCTTCCGGATCACTGGTGAATTCTGTATTATCTACATCTTTCTCACTATCAGATAAAGAGCTATCGTATTCAATGCATTCGTCAGGTAAACGTCTGATGGCTCGGTAATAGGCAGAGGCTTTGTAACCTCGGACAAAGTGCTCTCCATTATCACTCACAAAAAAGTTATCGTTTAGTATATTTACCGTCGCAGCGGCTGGTTTGGGCTTTGAAATATTGAATAACAGACCTTGCAACCATAGGCCAAAATGATTACCTGGATTCTTTCTGGCAGGCGGCCATACTTTTTTACGATTGTTGTGATGATTTTCCCAGTTACTGGGGCGGCTTTCGACAGGCACCTCATTCCAGTAATCTATACGGCAATGAGTATCATCTTTAATTCCTCCCTCTCTTAGGCATTCCGCAGTATTGACATAAATTTTTACTTGGTGATTTTCATGCAAAAAACGGGGAGGTTCATCGTTATTTATCTGTTCATCTACGGTGTCATTAAATTTATTTTTGATTGCTTGCCAAGTGGTGGCTTCAAAACGTTCATCTAGCCAGTAACTGTCTCTAACCTCTAAGGTATAGGAATGAACAATGCCAAATAATCCATAACCACAGGTGACTGAATAAAACAGGTTATTATCTTGTATCAGGCACTTACCGTTAGATTCATCGGAAAACTTTTGAGGGTCTGAAATGCCATGGGTAGGTTCAATCACCCAGGTTTCCACTAACCTTTCACTGTTAGAGGTAGTTTTTACCACCAGCATTTCTACTGAGCGAACCATGTCGGTAAATCCAGGCAGGTACAGCCCGGTACCATGGGTATTAGTATTGATCACTCCCCCAATAGTTTGTCCATCAAAAGGTCCCATATTTATCAAACCAAGTCCTTTGGGTGCTAAAATTTCACGATTAATAGTTCTAAGCTGAGTACCTGATTTCACTCTTACCAATGCGTGAGAAGATGATTGTAAGTTAAGTTGGCTATCTGGTTTAAGCCAGGAATAGTTGGGAAGTTCACCTGATAGTTTTACAGGAGAGATCAGTATGTTATTTGAAACAGGCTGGGCAACCTTAGAGTGTGAGTGCCCCGATCCTACCATTTTAACTTTTAAACCACTGGCAATGGCTATTTCGAGAATATGCCTGATGTCAGGTTCATTGGAAGGCTCATAGTAATTAGATTCAGGAATGGTTGTTTCATGGCTTTTGATCCAGTTTTTCCAGGTTAAAGTATTAGACATAGCAAAAATGATTAGCAACTACTTGAAGAAAAAAGATAGAATTTACTAGCTGGTGTAGAATAAGATACAATTGAAAATGATTTAAGAATCAATCCAACCTTTTAACTCTAAACTTTGATTGTTAAGTAGTCAGGTGTTAGAAATTTTATTTAACAATGGCTAATATAGAGAATATCTTTTGTATGATTTCTGGTAAATTTATGAGTCTTCAATAGGGATTTATGAAACTTAAATTTGAGTTTATAAGCTGAGTATAGGGGAAAGTAGTTTTGTAAGTTTAAAATGACTGCTGGGCATTGGCAAAAGAAATGAAACAAATATTGGCCGAAAAATACCAGCCTGACGGGTTCAACATAGGCATTAACATGGGTGAAGCAGCAGGACAAACTATTTTTCATGTACATATCCATCTTATTCCAAGGTATAAAGATGATGTAGAAAACCCTGCTGGTGGAGTACGTTATGTCATTCCTGAAAAGGCAAACTATCTCAAGGATTTATAAAAGCCGTAGAGCTCTCAAGTTTTCAATAGCTTCCTTGAGCAACTCAATGGCTTTATTTATCTCTTCTTTAGTGGTGAATCTCCCCAAGCTAAAACGCATACAACAATAAGCATCTTCTTTTGAAAGTCCCAAGGCTATCAACACATGTGATGGTTCTACAGACGCTGAGGTACAGGCAGAGCCACTGGAGAAAGCCAAACTATCTAAATTAGCAATCAAGGCATCACTATCTACTCCTTGAAAAAAAATGTTACTAGTATTATAAAGTCGGTGTGTAGTATTACCATTAATAGTAGTATCTTCTATCTGTAGTAGATTTTGTTCTAAATAGTCTCTGAGTTCTTGAACTTGCTTCGCATCTTTTTCCATGTCTTGAAGAGCAACTTCTGCAGCTTTGCCCAAAGCTATGATGCCTGGTACATTGAGCGTACCACTTCGCATACCTTTCTCGTGCCCACCCCCATGAATAATAGCTTCTAATTTTACTCGAAAAGGCCTACGGCTTCTAAAATATATGCCCCCAATACCTTTAGGTGCATATATCTTATGACCAGAGAAAGTCATTAAATCGATGCCTAAATCATTTACACTAATAGATAGTTTACCAAATGCTTGGGTAGCATCAGTCATAAAAAAAGCCCCAGCCTCATGCACAATGGCTGATATTTCTTTGAGTGGTTGTATCACCCCTGTTTCGTTGTTTGCCAGCATCACTGACACTAATACAGTATCTTCTCTTACTGCCTTTTTTAGCACTTCCAGGTCTAGTAGTCCATCAGGTTTAACTGGCAAATACTCCACATCAAAGCCTTTGCTTGCCAAAAACTCATAAGTATCCAGCATCGCCTTATGCTCAGTCGCTAATGTAATGATATGTTTACCTTTTGACTTTTGTGTTTCTACCATCCCTTTTACAGCAAGGTTAATCCCTTCAGTCGCACCTGAAGTAAAGATAATCTCGCTTGGTTTTGATCCTATGAGTTTGGCTATTTGTTCTCTGGCTTGATTTACCGCTTGGTTGGCATCTAACCCTGGTTGATGCCTACTGGCAGCATTCGCAAAATTTCGGGTAAGATAGGGCATCATTGTCTCTAAAACTCTAGGGTCTACTGGGGTAGTTGCGTTGTTGTCTAAATATATAAAGTCTTGGTTTTCCATTTCTTGAGTTGTTGAGTGGTAAAGCAGGCTTTACTTACCATTATTTGTTTCAATTGAGGTATAAAAAGCTACTTTATTCATAA
Organism: Microscilla marina ATCC 23134; assembly: GCF_000169175.1. Lineage (NCBI taxonomy): Bacteria > Pseudomonadati > Bacteroidota > Cytophagia > Cytophagales > Microscillaceae > Microscilla > Microscilla marina. The sequence goes on along the minus strand of NZ_AAWS01000009.1, from coordinate 175,116 downwards.
CATTCATTACTACTCATAACCTTTTGACTTTAAGCCTGACTCAGTTTTGTATGAATCAGGCTTAAAAAAGCTTGGCATTTACAGTCTAATTTGCCATAAAATCCATGATTCTCACACTCAAACTCTCTCCTTCATAGTGAGTGGTTGCCCAAGCTCCTTCACCTGGTGGCATATCGGGCAAATAATAAAGCATCAGTACCCGTTCAAACTTTTGCTTAACCTGAGCCTTCAAATATTTTGCAATCTTTTCAAGTTCTTCTTTAGTTCGCTTTTTTTCCAGACGAATGTTGATTGTATGCTTGTAATTTGCCATAGAGGTTTGATTAATCATAGAAAACCCAGCTGGTTTCTCCAGGGGAACTACTGTTTCTTCTTTTTCAGAAACGGTTGATTTTTCAGGTGCCTTCTCCATAGGTTTTTCTTCTTTTTTTACTTGTCGAGTAACCTCTTGCTTTCTTTCATTCCACTTGCGGGTAGCTTCATCCTCCTTGTTTTTCTCTTCTTCTGGGATAAACGGCGACACAATAAGGCTAAATATCACAAGTACAACTAATGCTTTTTGCCAGGTTTTGAGTTGGTTAAAGGCGTTTTTGATTGTTTCAGAAACTGTCATATTTGATTGTTTTGTAAAGTTATAAATCACTGATAAACAAAAGTATTCAAAAACATCTTAGCCGCCCAAAAAATCCCCACTCTTTCTCCTCGTTTCCCTACGATTCCCCACCATGATTGTTTATACTTGCACTACACAATTACAAATAAAAAAGCCCCGCCAAAGTGCCTTTTAGTTTGGACGACTACAGCACTCAACACGGGGACCTATAAAGTTGAATCAATATGCAAAACTCAACAATTTCCACAAGAAACCCAAACCAGATGTTGGGTTTGTGGGTAGAGGATGTCACTTATCCGGCATTGGGTGTAGGGCAGGTACAAAGCTATGATGTTCACCGCCAATCGTGCATCGTAGAAGACTGGCAAAAACCTGTGCTCAACAACCTGAGTTTTAACGGGCTACTCTACCCTTACCACCGCTTGCGCCACGCGCAGTACCATTATGTGGGGCGCCATGGCAACGCGCTTTATTATGTGCACCACGGCACCGTGTGGCGAATGGACTTTGAACCCACTCCGGGTATTTGGTCGGTGGCAGATTTTGCCGGGGCGGGTACTTCTTTTTATGAGCGAAGGGCTTATATGGAAGCCATGCATTTAGAAGGCTGGGGCGATGAGCTTACCCACGACGAAGCCGAAATGCTCCTGGGTTACTGGCAATACAGTGGCGAACTGGAAGGCTTGATTCCTTACCTGATTCCTTGTGAACACCACGAGCGCAGCAGTCTGGGTCAGTACCTGAATGAGCTCCGGCAAGTGTATGCCATGGCAGTGGTATAAGACCATTTACCTTCTCCCTGACAAGCAACCTTGTTGGGGAGTTTTTTTTAACACAACTACAACAACAACTCCTTACTTATCTGTACTCCCATGAAAACAAGCGAACAAACTACCACAAAAAAAACAACTACAATCAAAGAACTGAATCCTGCCCACCTCCCCACTTTTGAAGGTTTCTTTTACCCCGCCAGTATCTGGCTGGATAAGCACCTCAACCCGGTGGCCAAAAACCTGCTCGTGGAAATTTCTTTGCTGGAGCAACGTCCGTTGGGCTGCATTGCCTCCAATGAACATTTTGCGGCGACCCTGAATATTAGCAAGCGTTCAGCGGCCAGGTATATTTCGGAGCTTGTTAAAGACAACTACCTGATTTTGTCAGGATTTGACGGGCATCACCGCCAGCTTCGGGTCAATTTTTCCCGGCTGGAACCTCGACAATTTGGCAAGGTTGAGGGACAAACTGGCATGGTTCAAGGACAATTTGGCGAGGTTCAAACGGCACAACCATGCCAAAAAGAGCCAGCAACCATGCCAATTTGTCCACATAATGGTATCAGTAATGAGTCAACTAACAATATCTCTATAGAAGAAGAGAAAGGGTTGCTTAAAAAAGAAAAAGCGACTGTACCACCCAAAAAGAAGCAGGCGCCTAAAACAGCAGAAGTTAAGGTAGTCAAAAAGAAGGAGGCGCCTAAAAAAACAAGCCTTGCCTCCGAAGTCAAGCTGCCTTTTGCTTCGGACACTTTCAAGCAAGCATGGGACGATTGGCTGAGGTACCGCACGGAGATCAAAAAGCCCTACAAATCGGCACTCAGTGTACAACGCATTTTGGACAAGCTGGCCGGGTTTGAAGAAGCTTTTGCCCTGGAACTCATCGGGAAGTCGATTGCCAATGGCTGGCAGGGTTTGGTCTTTGCCAAAACGGGTGAGCAGTACCAGGAGTGGCTGACTGCCAAACGTAAAAAAACGCAGGGCACAGGCACCCGCGCCCAACCTCAGCCCGACTTGATGAATGTCACCCGCCAGACCACCAGTATTTGCCACCAGTTGTCAGCGCTTGAAGCGCAACAGGCCAACTTCAAGGATTACCCGGCACACACCCTGGCGGTGCTTCATGGGCAACTGCAAAGCTTGTGGCGCAAAGCCCGGCAACTACAAATGTTTGGCAGCGAGATTTATAGAATCACCGCGCTGGGCAATGAAGTAAAACAACTGATCAATCAACACAAATCAAACTAAAAACTAATGAAAGATTTAATGAACGAGATTACCCTTTACCTACAAAGCCACCAGGCATTTCCGGTAGATTTTGATGCCTTTTGGCAATGGTGTGGCTTTGCAAGAAAAGACTCTGCCAAGCGTACACTGGAGAAGAACTTCACCCAAAGTGTTGATTACCAGGTTTTCCACTCCGATGTGGAAAACCCAAAAGGAGGTAGACCTGCGGCTATGATTTGTTTATCTATTGATTGCGCCAAGTCTTTTGCCATGCTTGCCCAAACTGAAAAAGGGCGCGAAGTAAGACTGTATTTTCTGGAGTGCGAAAAGCGACTGAAGGCACTGACCAGGGGCAAGAACAAACTTCAGATTCTCAAAGAAAGCGTGGAAACCCTGATTGACCATGAGGAACGGATCAGCGATTTGGAACAAGAAAGAGAAGAAGCCAAGGTCTACCTTGCCGCCATCAATAAAGCTCCTTCGCAAACCCTTTTTGTAGATACCCGCCGTGCCTTTGACCACCTCATCAAGTCTTACGCGCTCGCCAAAGGAATACCACCCCAGGAAGTATATGCTACTTTTTATCGTCAGTTCTCCATAAGGTTTCAGGTGCAACTGTACCACCTTGCCCAAAAAGCCGATAAAACACCCATCGCCTGGATAGAAAGCCGGGGCTATATCACCCAGGCGTATGACCTGGCGAGGGAGTTATTTGTGGAGTAAAGAAGGGGGCTTTTGCCCCTTTTTTAGCGAATGAAATTTACCTACAACCCTGCCACCTACCAACCTGCCCCAAAAAACTACACTCCCATAAAACCCCTCTTTTTAGCCTGCTCATTCCTTGCTTAATAGCTGCCCAAACCAAACAAGCAAAAAAACTGATGGCTTTAAGATACACAGGCGATTGCCACGTGGCAGGCAGTCGCGCCGAAATACTGGACTTGAAAAATGGGACCAACACCACGGGCAGCAATCCTGATGTGCGCACGCTCGCACCGGGGCTACTTGCCACGGTGACCGATGCCACGGGTGGGGCAGTGCAACTCGCTGCGGTGAGCACTTCACAGTTTGCCGCGCTTGCTGCCCAGGAAGAGGGGGATGCCCCATGGAAACGCATCACCTACGACATTGACACCGATACGGCTACGGCACTGAGCTAGGCGAAACTGCATGGAAGAATACAAATATTTTGACATTCGGAACGCCGCAGGAGAGGTTGCCCATATTTTGCTCTACGACAAAATCGGCATTGATGAAGAAGGCAAGGGTATCTCCGGGCAACGGTTTGCAAAAGAACTGTACTCGCTTGCCCGAAGGTATCGCCGCCTCAATGTACGCATCAACTCGCCCGGCGGCAAAATCACCGATGGTTTGTCGGTTTGTGCCGCTATTCTCAACATCAATCAAACCACGCCTAATGTGCGCATTGATACTTATGTAGACGGGCTTGCCCTCAGCATTGCGGGGCTGATTGCGGTATGCGGCAAAAAAGTAGGCATGTGCAATTTTGCCAAATTGATGCTCCACAACCCTTTTATCGGGGGCAAAAACAGCACTGACCCCAACGAGGCAGGGCAACACGAAACCTTGATGCAGGTCAAAGAAATGTTGCTGACCCTGCTTGCTACCCGCACCGGGCAAAAGATAGAGACGCTATCTGCCATGATGAACCAAACCACCTGGCTGAGTGCAGCTGAGGCAAAACGCCAGGGCTTTGTGGATGAAGTATTTGAACATCCCAGAAAGAAAAGCATGGCTACATCGGTGGCTGCCGCCGAAAACGATGTGGCAAGCCTCTTTGATATTTTCAATCAATACCCCATAAAATTTTTACCTGAACCTACAAATACAAATCACCCTATGAGTTTAACATCTGAACAGGCAGAACAACTTCGTAATGAGGTGCTGGGCTATAAAGGCGACCTGACCGCTGTGCTCAATGCCTGTGGGCTACCCACCGATGCCGGACGCGACGGCATTCTTGGCCATGTCGAAGGGCTTCGCAACGAGATCAAACGCCTTAAATCGCTTGACCTCAAAATTGAGAGCTACAAAACCAATGTCGAAAACCTGGAAAACGAAAAGAAAAGGTTACACGATGAGGTAGCCGAAATGAAAAAACACGAGGCCATTGCCTTGGTAGAGAATGCCATCAAAGAAGGGAAAATTGCCCCGGTAAAAAAGGAAAAATGGCTTAACCACGCCTATGACAACTATGACATGGTGCGCGATACGCTTGCCGATATGCCTACCCACCCCAACCTGGTGAACAAAATCAAGGCTATGGGTACCAGTAACGAAGCCGGGGCAAATGCTGGTTTTGAGGAGTTAAGCTTTAGCGAACTGTCCAACAAGTTTCCGGAAAAACTGATGCTGATCAAAAACGAAAACCCGGTGCTTTACAAAGAACTGTTCCGCAAGGAATACGGTACTGAGCCAGTGCTCTAAGTTAGTTTTTTAGTCAAGAGTCGGGAGTCAGGAGCTTTGCCAGCCTTCCGATTATTTCAAAACATTTACACTAAATATTAAAAAAAATCATGGCAGGAGTTCATAAGGAAATCTGGACGGGGGAAGTAATTCGCAAGTTCAGAAAGGATACTTCATTTATGAATCGCATTCCGGATCGCAGCGATCTGGTCAATAACAAAGTGATTCACCTCACCGAACTGGGGGCCGACCCCAAGGTGCTCATCAATAACAGTACTTACCCTATTGCCACAGTAAACGACGTGGACTCGGATGTGGCCATCAGTCTGGACAAGTTTGACACCGAAAACACCTCGGTGTCGGACGATACCTTGTACGCCATTTCGATTGATAAAATGGGCGAAACCACCACCAAACACACCGAATCAATGCGAGAGGCAACGGGCGACAAAGCCATTCACGCTTTTGCTCCAGCAAGTAATACCGCGCGCACTCCGGTGATTGCCACGAGTGGCGAAGCCGTAAGCGAAGATGGGATTACCCGTAACCGTATGGTGCCTGGTGATGTGGCTCACCTCAAACGCCGTTGGGACGATGCCAACGTACCCAAACAAGGCAGGGAATTGATTCTTTCGCCTGCCCACGTGCAAGATTTGATTACTACCCACGAAAGCTTTCGTGACCAATACGCAAACATTCGTGAGGGGCAGCCCCTGCGTTTGTATGGCTTTATGATCGGCGAATATACCTCTTTGCCTTATTATGCCGCCAGTGGCATCAAGAAAGCTTTTGGCAGTTTGTACAACCCTGGCACCGACCGCATTGCCAGCGTAGGTTTTGTAAACTCGGAGATGTTTAAGGCACGCGACCGGGAGGTAAAAATGTACTGGCAGCGCTCTGAAAACAATCCTCGTTTGCGCCAACACGAAGTGGGCTTCCGCCTGTACTTTGTGGCGTTGCCCAAAGCCAACCGTGCGGTGGGGGCAATTGTGGGGTAAAAATCAATTGTTGTTGCTACGCTGATTGTTCCATTTTAAATGGTTTTATGGCTCTATGGTTTTATGGTTGGGCGAAGCCATTCTACTGCGCTTTGCGAACAATTCAACAATTTTTTAAAAACTGAAACATGACACAAATCAAACAATACAACAAAGAAGAGCTTCGGGAAATGTTGCCCGAAGCCTTTCAACGCTACCGTGACCAGCCTACCTTGCTGGTACTCTCGGACACCAACATTTTTGCCGATGACCCTGGCGGGCGAAGCCTGGCCGTCAAACATTCGCATAAGTTCCACGCCCGCATTTTTCGGTTTCAAAACCCCGAATATGCCGAAGGTCGCCAGGAACAAGCCTTTGGAGTGATAGAAGATGTAGAGGAAGAAGATACTCCCCCCAAGGTAGGCAAACCTTTGGCGAAAGCCACTGCTAAAAAAGTAGTAGAGGGTGATTTTGAAGATAAGGATGATATTTCGGCAAATCTCACAGAGCAGGTAAAAGCAGAGGAAAAGGCAGCGGAGGCTAAAAAAGCGACAACGACGGTACGCAAAAGTGGCACAGCTGGAGTGAAAGCGAAGAAGTAGAACTAGTCCAGAGTTGGGAGTTGGTAGACGGGAGTTTCTACAGCCTTAAGCTTTTAGCCATTAGCTTTTAGCTTGAGGCTGTTTTTTTAAGTATTGTAACCAACTTTATAGCACGTTGATTTTAGATGGGTATAAAGTTCACAGGTTGAAGCTTCATCACTTTTGCACTACATTACTAACTATCGTCTCCCGACTCCCGACTACCAACTATTGACTAACCAACTAAAAACTATGAGTAATTTACCAGACGTTTCGATCAATTATCTGGATGGGCAACTCGGTGGGGCGGGCTTTAGCAACGACGGGGTGGCAGCCATGTTGCTTTCGGGCGTTGCCGTGCCCCTTTCCGGGGATGCAGGTTTTGACTTGGGGGTGGTCATTGGTCCCTTTTTCGGAATCAAAGATGTGCAGAAAAAAGGCATTACTGCCGAGTATGACACCAGCCATTCGCTGAAAGTATACGCCCACTGTGTAGATTTTTACCGTCAGGCGGGCGAAGGGGCAGAACTCTATTTGATGCTTGCCCCCAAAACAGTAACGATGGCAGAAATGCTGGACACGGCAGGCAATTATGCCCCCAATTTGCTTAACCAAAAGCAGGGCAACATCAAGCTGTTGGGAGTGGGCAGGGTGCCCGATGTGGCTTATACGGCAAGCCCCAGCGAAGAGTTAGACCCTGATGTGCTGGCAGCTTTGGCAAATGCTCAAATACTTATCAATGCCCAACAGACATTGCACCAACCCGTGCAGGTAATCATAGAAGGGCGCGACTTTCAGGGCAACGCTTCAGCGGTGAGTAATTTACGCACTCAAACCGCCAATCGGGTCTCAGTGTGTTTGGGTTGGCACGACGAGAGCTACGAAGGCAGTTGGTTGGGTTTGGTGCTGGGCAAGGTAGCCGGGGTACCTGTGCAACGCAACATTGGGCGGGTAAAAGACGGCGACTTGGGCATTCAGCAGGCGTATATTGTCACGGCTGCCACGCCCAAAAAAACGGTAGAACAGTATGGGCAAGGCAACCTCAACTTGTTGCACCAACGCGGCTATATTGTACCCCGCAGTTTTGCCAACCGAGCGGGTTATTACCTCAACGGTGACCCGGTAGCCATTGCGCTCACCACCGACTACAACAGCATTGGCCGGGGCAGGGTGGCCGATAAAGTAGCCCGTATTGCCTACAATGTGTATGTACAGGAGTTGTTGGACGATTTTCAGCTGGAACAAGGCAAGTTGCCTGTGGCAAAGGTGAAAGCGTTTGAGCAGGACATTAAAAAAGCCCTTGACTTGCAGATGACCAACAACGGGGAGGTGTCTTCGGTCACCCCTTTGATTGACCCTGAACAGGACGTGATTGCCACCGCCGAGCTGAAAGTGAAAATTGACATTGAACCCGTGGGTATGGCGCAAAAAATCACCATTGATCTGGGGTTTGTAAATCCTGGGTAAAATATGGTTGGATGGTTTCGCTACGCTCTATGGTTCAATGGTTGGGCAAAGCCGTGTAATGCCAACCTTCCAAAAACGAACAATTTAAACATTTAAAAAATGGCGAATAACTCCTCACAACTTCCCTTTGAGATAGGTTGGGAAGATGTAACGATCACCCTGTTTGGACGAATTGTAGACGGCTTTCGCGGCTTCAAATACAAGGTATCAAAAAGCAAAGCCAACATCCACGGGCGTGGCAAAGACCCCATTGCCCGTGCCAAGGGCAAGAAAGAATATGAAGGCAGTATCAAGTTGTTGTTTCGGGAAGTGATTGCCTTAGAAAAGGCGGCCATCCAGAACGGTGGAGCTGACCTGACCGACCTCGATCCTTTTGATATTACCTTGGTATATGCCGAGAATGGGCTGGTAGTCACCCACATCCTGAATAATGTAGAAGTAACTGAGTATGAACTTACAATGGAACAAGGCGATGACTTTATGGAGGTAGAACTGCCCATTAGTATTGGGAAAATTAGCAGGCAGTAACAGGGTTATATTATTGCGCTGCGCTGATTGTTAAATTGTTTTATGGTTGGGCGAAGCCATTCTGAGTCACTTCGCGAACAATTTTAACAATTGAACAATCAGCCGAAAGGCGAAACAATTGTAATAACCCCAGCATTTTTTTTAACAATCTTTTTTTAAAACATGACACAAATACAAGAAAACAACACCCCCGAATTTTTCACTCACGGAGAGCAAAAGTACCGAACCACCCCACCCACTGTAGAAGAAGAAACTCAGTGGAAGGCAACTTTTGGGGAGGTATTGGCTGCCGATGATGGCGAAGGACACAGGCTTTGGCTGCGCCGCCCCGACTTACCCATTATGCGGGTGGCCATTGCCCAGTTTAAAAAAGGCAAAACCACCATTGATTTTGAAGATTTGCTCTTTAAAAGCTGTTGGCTGGCGGGCAATGAAGCCTGGCTCATGAACGAAGATTTGTATGAGGCTGCCTTGAATGAGTTTGAGCCCTGGGTAGAAATACCCGATGCAGAAACCCGTTTTTTGGCAGACGAAAACCTCTACGAGCTTAAGGTCAAAGGTTTTGTGGGTAAGGTGGCAAAACCTAGCCGCAAACAACGCAAACAAGCCGAAAAACGCAACACCGCCAACAAACCTTTCGGCACTGAAATGCACTTGCTGGAAATGATTTGGCAGGAAGGCGACCTGAACGAGCTCCGCCAGGACGACTTTGCCTATATGGGCGTACTTGCTGCAATTCAGGAACTCAAAACCCGGAAAATAGTAGAGCTGGTAAAAAAGTAGCCGAGTACCGCATCAAAGGCGAAAAAGTGGACATGGAACAATGGGAAGCCATCCACGAAGGCTTTTTGCGGTACTACTTTTCCCTGAGCAGCACCGAGATAGATTCGCTTTCAGACGATGAGTTTGCCCGGCAAATTGCCCTGCTGGAATACATCAGAGACGAAGAACGCAAACAAACGGCGGTGAATGTGAGTCAGTCGGGAGTCTATAGTCAGTAGACGAGAGTTTTCAGTTACAGCCTCAAGTCCTTAGCCATGAGCTTCTCCGTGCGGCGGAGTGGAGCAAAGCTCTCATTAGCTTTAGCCCGTCGCAGATAGCTCACGTGTCTGTTTGTTCAAATGCTCAATCCTTAAGGAACCGAACGTAGTGAGCTCAACACAGTTAAACAGCATTGGTCGATAGCTCACTGCTATATTCTGAGACCTTAAGTAACAAAAATTAATGAGTATGAAATACTTACTCTCATTATCGCAAATTTAATAATTGTATAATAAAAAACTCCCGACTACCAACTCCTAACTCCCGACTAAATGACCTACGACTTAAACCAATTGTACCAAAGAGCCTTCGGAAGGTTCATTGTATATCCAGGGCTGACCAAGCCAGGCAATCTGGTAGAAAGCTATACCCCTTCGGCGCTTTTGGGTAAGGGCAAAAAACAAAGCTTGTTGAGCACGCCTATTATGATGCCCCTGAAGCTGGATGATTATGCTTTTCCCCTGGAACCGCTCATTGAGGTGAGTACCTCTAAATCTATTGTGATCAACCAAATGGTGAACGCCGAAACCAATGTACTGGAAGATATGGGGCTGGACAATTTTAAGCTCACCATTCGGGGCTTTTTGGTCAGCGAACAAGCAGGCAGCGCTCCGCTGGATGAGCTACGCAGGTTGATGAAACTCATCAAAAAACGCAGCAGTCTCAAGGTAAATAATGAACTACTTGGTGCCTTTGGCATTCGGGAGCTTGCCATCTTGTCGGCGCGTTTTGGCGACCCCGAAGGAGGCATTGAGTTTAAGCCCTATACGCTGGAATGTATTTCAGACGAGGCAGTGGAGTTGAGGCTCAATCAAGACAAAGCGGACGCATTTACTGATACCAGCCCGCTTCCCGAAAATTCAAGGTAAATAGTCCACAGCGTTCAGTTGATAGCTGTGGTGTACGTATAAACTACTAGTAATATACTGAAAACCAATAGTATAAACACCATTTTTATTTATGAGACACGCCAGCCTCTTTAGTGGTATGGGCGGCTTCGATTTAGCCGCCGAAAGAATGGGCTGGGTTAATGTTTTCACCGTCGAAAACAACCCTTTTTGCCAAACCATTCTCCGCCACTACTGGCCAGACACCACCCACTATGAAGACATCAGACAAACCGACTTTACCCCCCACTACGGGCAAATCGACCTCCTTACCGGAGGATTTCCCTGCCAGCCATTCAGCCAGGCCGGAAAACGCAAAGGAATTAACGACAAGCGTTATCTCTGGCCGGAAATGCTTCGCGCTATACGAGAGATCAGACCCACTTGGGTGCTGGGTGAAAACGTTGCTGGAATCGCCACGATGGTACTCCAGCCGAGTGTGGCTCACCTGGAAGGCGGGACCAATGCTGAGGGCGAAACAATACACCGAACAATGGAAGCCGAAGCCGTTATCCACCGAATATGTGAAGACTTCGAAGCCCTCGGCTACAGCGTCCAGCCGGTCGTTATTCCGGCTTGTGCCGTCGAAGCGCCCCACCGAAGAGACCGGGTCTGGTTTTTGGCCTACACCCACCGTAGTGCAGCGCGATCATCCCGAACGGGTCGCCCGCCTCAAGGAAATGGGAGCCAAAACCATGACGAGCCGAATGGCAGGCAAGCTACGCCCCAACAGTATACTCGACTATGCCATGTTTCATTCGCTTCTGCCTACCCCCACTACCCAGGAACCAAGCAGCCTCTGTACCCTTACCCCCAACGGGAGACGGCAGAGCAAAGATGGCAAGAACAGCTACAGCCTGAACCTGGGCAGAATGGCGACTATGAAGCTACTACCCGCCCCCACAGTGAGAGACTGGAAGGGCATGCACGGAAGGAAGTACAAAAAACTAAGGGGCGAAAAGGTGAAAACAAACTACGAATCGCTGCCAGGCATTGCCCACAAATTTGCGATGAATCACTCAACCCAAAATGGAGATACACCTACCCCGCCCCAAGGCAAGACTACAGGTTCCGCCCCGATTGGCAAACTCAATCCCCGGTTTGTGGCGGAGATGATGGGTTTCCCGCCCCTGTGGACGGAATTACCATTCCTCGCCTCCGAAACGAGTCGATCAAAGGCTACGGAAACGCGGTAGTGGTACCATTGGTGGTGGAGATTTTTCGGGGGATTGAGGGGGTGGAAAGATAATTCTTGTTACATTGAGGATTATACAAAAGTAGAGCCTGTCATAACTAAGTGACAAGTTCGTAATAACTGACCATTTTTAGTTTAAATTTTCTTTACCATGCATCGTTAAAAATAGCCAAATCCAAACACGTAAAAATTCGAATAACTGACAACGGCTAATTTTAAAAAAGCTCTTCGCTCGACTTTGGTCATTTTAAAACCACTTATTCTAAAAATGAGTTTTACTAAGCATTTTTTTATAGAAAAAACTCATTTTTAGGAATATTTCAGGCAAACATTGGGCTAATATTTAAGGTTTTGTTTACAAACACTTTTGTATTAAATCTAATTTTGCACGGTCGTCCAAAAAAGGTGATAGTGTAACAATGCTTATTTAGGGCATATAAAGCAATTTAGCTAATATTACAAAAGACCAAAGCCGAGCTTAGATAAATCTGAGCAATAACAAGCATAGAGTTTAAATACAATGAAAGACACTTAAAGTCATATTTCTCTGGCAAAAAAACCTATTGCTTTTAATTTATCAATAACCTGCTCTTGCGCTTCATTTGTGGCTGTACGTACAGTAAGTACTCTGTTGAGACTTTTCAAATCAACCTCCCAATCCTTAATTGCTTCTAGTTGATTAAGATGAGGAGTAACTTTCGTCAAACATCCATTACATTGTATATTGGTCTTAAACTTAAGTGTATTCATGGGTAATTTTGGTTTTTGGTTACACAAACTTCAATAATCTAATTTGAATGAAACAGTCTTTTTTAAAGACGAATCATTTTTAAACGCAAGCTGTTGGCAACCACCGATACTGAACTAAAAGCCATGGCTGCTCCTGCTAACATAGGGTTTACTAAAAAACCATTGAAAGAATAAAATACTCCAGCTGCTAAGGGAATACCCACTATATTGTAGATAAATGCCCAAAACAAATTTTGCCTTACCCCCTTCACGGTTTTGGTAGAAAGCTTGAAAGCCTTGGGCACTAAAGCCAAATCGGAGGTGATTAAGGTGATTTGGGCAACATCCATAGCTATATCTGATCCTTTACCCATGGCAATGCTTACATTTGCCTGCGTCAACGCTTGTGAATCATTGATACCATCGCCAACCATTGCCACTACTTTGCCTTGGGCTTGTAGACCTTGCACAAAGGCCTGCTTGTCTTGAGGCAACATTTCTGCCTCAAAATATCGAATACCTACTTGTTGGGCAACTGCTTTGGCGGTTTGGTGATTATCACCCGTGAGCATATACACTTCTACTCCTTGGGTTTGCAGTTGTTGTATTACCTGATAAGAGGTTTCCTTAATTTGATCAGTAATGGCAAAGACTGCTAAAACTTGAGTACTGTTGGCAAAAAATACTACAGTGTAGGCTTGGCTTTGCCATTGTCGCACTTGTTGAGTAAGTGCCGCCGAAATCTCAATCTTATATTCTTCCAACAAGCGATGGTTGCCAACATAATAGGTGTTGCCAGTAGTATCAGTAGCTACTGCTCCCTTACCAGTAATACTATAGAATTGCTCAATGGCTTGAGGGTTTGTTCCTTGTTCTCTGAGGGTTTGTACAATTGCCTCTGCCAAGGGGTGTTCAGATTGCTGCTCTATTGCAATGAGTATACCCTGCCAATGTGACATCTGCTCAGACTCTAACCACACCATATCTTTCACCGATGGCGTGCCCTCGGTAATGGTGCCTGTTTTGTCAAGTACTACCGCATTTACTTGGTGTGCCAGTTCCAAGCTTTCAGCATCTTTAATCAAAATGTTGTGCTCTGCCCCTTTGCCTATGCCTACCATAATGGCAGTGGGTGTGGCCAGCCCCAAAGCACAAGGACAGGCAATCACTAATACCGCAATGGCATTGAGCAATGCTTGAGTAAGGGCTTGTTCGCCACCAAAGGTAAACCAAGCCACAAAGGTTAATATAGAGATAAGCATCACCACAGGCACAAATATACCTGCCACCTTGTCTACCAGTTTTTGCACGGGTGCTTTGCTTCCTTGTGCTTCTTGTACCATTTTAATAATTTGAGCCAACAACGTTTCTTGCCCTACCCTTTCAGCCTCAAAACGAAGGCTTCCTTTTTGGTTGATGGTGCCCGCAAAGAGTTTGTCTTCTGCCTTTTTTTCTACAGGCATTGGCTCGCCTGTAATCATACTTTCGTCTACAAAAGAACTGCCCTTGATTACCCGTCCATCTACGGGTATTTTCTCGCCTGGACGCACCACAATGTGCATGCCAAGTGCTACCGCTTGAATGTCAATTTCTTGCTCTTCTCCATCTATCACCACCCAAAGCGTTTTGGGTTGCAACCCAATCAGTTTTTTTATGGCTGACGAGGTACTGGCTTTGGCTCTTTCTTCGAGTAGTTTCCCAAACGAAATAAAAGTAATGATGACGGTAGCTGCTTCATAATATACATGAGGGGCAAAACCTTTGCTTTGTAAAACTTCTGGAAACAGTGTATTAAACAGGCTAAACAAAAAAGCAATACCAGTGCTCAACGCAACCAGCGTATCCATATTTGCCTTTTTGTGTTGGGCTTGTTTCCAGGCGTTTATAAAGAACCGCTTACCAAAGTAAAATAATACAGGGATAGTTAATACAGCTGAAATCCACCTGCCAGGTTGCCAATCCATAAAAAACATGCCTATGACAAAAACTGGCAAAGTGAAGATGGCTGCCCAGGTAGTTTGTTGTTTTAAGAGCCTATATTGTTTGTTTTGGACTTGTTGCTGCACCCCCAAAGAGTCGGCTGTATCCGTAATAATATCATAGCCACCCCCTTGCAATGCCTTGCTCATTTCAGCTGGAGCCAAAGTGTTTTGGTATTCTACTAATACTGAGTTAGAGGCAAAATTTACACTTGCTTGCTTTACTCCTTCTGTATTGCCAAGTATCGCCTCTACACTGGCAGCACAGGCAGCACAACTCATGCCAGTTACAGGAAAAGACTGTTTTACCAAATCAGGTTCAGGTGTATTTATCTTAAGTAAACTTGTAGTGTTCATTGTTGTCTTTGTCTTAATTGATACTACAAATTTCGCCAGTTTTCATCATTGTTGTATTACATCATTTGCGGAGAGTTTTATGAAATTATGACTGTATTTGATTCAAATTACTTCGGGGAAGTATCTCCTGCTTTTTGGGTTAAGTTAAATGAGAGGAGATACTCAAAACATTCCTGATGGTAACGTTGCAGCGCTGGTAAAAACTACTTGGAAGAACTTTAAACAATGTTTTAAATAATTATAATTTAGCTTTAACTTGTTTTTTTAATAGTTGAGCATTGATTGCTACTACAATTGTACTTAAGCTCATAAGTACTGCTCCTAGTGCTGGACTCAAAGTAAAACCAATAGGATATAAGACTCCAGCAGCCAGAGGTAGAGCCAACGCATTATAAGCAGTTGCCCAAATAAGATTTTGAGTCATTTTACGATAAGTAGCTTTACCAAATAGTATAAGTTGGGCAATATCTTGTGGATTGCTGTTTACAAGAATAATATCAGCTGTTTCAACCGCAACGTCGGTTCCTGACCCAATTGCAATGCCAACACCTGCTTCAGCCAAAGCGGGAGCATCATTTACCCCATCACCTGTCATGGCTACAAACTCTCCTTGTTTTTGTAGCTGTTTGACTACTTCTACTTTTTCGTGAGGCAAAACCTGCGCAAAGTATTTATCCAGCCCTAGTTCCTCACTGACAGCCTTGGCAGTTCGCTCATTATCTCCGGTGGCCATCATTACCTTTATTCCATTTTTTTTGAGAGTATCAATTGCCTGTTTTGACTCAGGTCTAATCTTATCTGCGAGTGCTATACTGCCAATAAGAGCATTCTCCAACAATATAAACACCACAGTTTCTACCTCATTTTGATACGCATTGTTAGGTATGGAGATATTTTGTTCCTTCAAGTAACCAGGGCTTACGACTTTAATATTTTTACCATCAACAGTAGCTGTTACTCCTTTGCCTGTGATCGCCCCAAAATTTGATGTAGTTGGAAGGCTCAGTTTCCATTCTTCTGCTTTTTTGAGGATACCCTGAGCAATGGGGTGCTCAGAATTTTGTTCCAGAGCACCAGCTAACAAAATAATCTCTTTTTCTGAGTACTTTTGATCAATGTTTACTATTCTGGTTACACTAAAGTCCCCCAAAGTCAAAGTACCCGTTTTATCAAACACAACAGCAGATATATTACGAGCGTTTTCAAAAGCAGTACGGTTGCGAATCAATATTCCGTTTTGGGCAGATAGAGCTGTAGAAATAGCCACCACCAAAGGAATGGCCAAACCCAAAGCATGGGGGCAGGAAATCACCATAACTGTTACCATTCGTTCTAATGCATACACAAAATCATAGCCCAAAGCCCACCACACTGTTAGAGTAATAACTCCTGAAGTCAAGGCAATATAAGCTAACCATTTGGCGGCTTTATCAGCCAAATGTTGGGTTTTAGATTGTTTATTTTGAGCTTCTTCTACCAGACCAATTACTTGTTGCAGGTAACCTTCTTTCCCTGTTTTTTCTATGATTATTTTCAGGGAACTATTACCATTGACTGATCCTCCGATTACCTGATCACCAACGTTTTTTTTTATGGGCTTTGATTCTCCGGTAAGCATCGATTCATTGATATAACTTTCTCCTTCTACGATTTCCCCATCTGCCGGGACTTTGTCGAAGGATTTGACCAGAATTACATCCCCTTTCTTGAGTTGATCGATGGATACATCCTTGATCTGGCCGTTTTCGATCAAATGAGCTTCGGATGGCATCAAGCGAGCCAGTTTTTCCAGTGCTTTGGATGCACCCACCACTGATCGCATCTCAATCCAATGTCCAACCAACATGAGGTCAATGAGTGTAGCCAACTCCCAAAAAAACATTTTGCCAGGAAGTCCAAACACTACTGCACTGCTATATGTGTAAGCTACCGTAATAGCAATAGAAATAAGTGTCATCATACCAAGGGCTTTGTCCCTGATTTCTTTTACTAAGCCCATCAAAAAAGGGTAGCCTCCATAGCCAAAAATAAATGACGCAAAAACGAAAAGAAAGTAGGGTTGCGCCGAAAATGACCAATCCAACCCTAAAAAGGATTGAATCATTGGTGAAAGTAACAAAACAGGTATGGATAGCCCCGTAGCTATCCAAAACCGTTTTCTAAAATCACGGATCATCATTCGATGATGCTCCTGATGGTTATGAGATGAGTTATTGTGATTTGAGTGATCCATATTTTTATTAAAAAAACAAGAGATAATTAAGTCTGGTTAGCTTTAATCATCAATGGGCATACATAACATTAATAATTGTGGCTGATAAAATTTTATTATAAGGATTTAATCTCACCCTTTGACATTGGCTGCCCATGATCAAGTTTGATTATTTTTTCGCATAAAATTATGATCATATTTGATCCAAGCTGCGTCGTTGAAATGACTTTTCCTTTTTAAATTGAGTAGGAGTCATCCCGGTTTGTTTTTTAAACTGAGCCGAAAGGTGAGCGGTACTGCTATAATGCATTTGAAAAGCAATCTCAGACAAGGTGAGCTCATTGTAAAACAACAACTCTTTTACTTTTTCAATTCTTTGTTGGGCTATGTATTTTTCGATAGTGACTCCTTCTACTGATGAAAACAAGCGACTCAGGTAACCATATTCCTGGTGCAGTTTTTCTGCTAAAAAAGTAGAGTAGTTCACCGCCAAGGGTTCTTCTTGGTAATGTATCTGTTCAATCAGAAGAGTTTTAATTCTTGAAATTAAAGTTGACTTTGTAGATTGTAACAGTTCAAAACCTACTTCTAAAAGCTTTTCGTTTAAATTCTTTTGTTCGGTGTCGGTAAGTTCTTTTTTCAGTATTATTTCGCCCAGACTAACCTTCTGATAAAGTATAGCTAAATCTGTCAAAATATCTTTGACCGAAGTGATACAACGGGCACATACCATATTTTTGATGTGTATTAAATAATGATCTTCCATAAGCTTGAAAAATCACAAAGGCGAAAGCTTTCACCCTTGTGATACTTTTTATAGTTTAGTTGGCCATTATGCTATCTTTTATACTCCCACACTTGAGCATTTTCTCACCAAAGTATGGATTACGAATTTTTCTCTTTTCACTAAGCCACCCCGCGCCTTTACTGTCAAAAGCCATTGGGCAATGCTGCTTATACAAAGGTATTTGATTGGCTTTAAAAGTTTTTACCAGCACCAACATGTGCATAGAGAGCATATCGAGTTCCTCACGCTGAGCAACCACATCGGTTGCTTTGGATATCTTAGTATTGTGGGTTTTAATCATGTCCAGTTGACTACCATACACTTTTTTGAGTTTACCTGTAAGCGAAGAAATATCAAATTTCTCCAAAGAAGTTAAAGTAGTCTGAGCCGAAGACTTTGCTTTTTCAGCATCTCCAGCTACCAGGGCATTTTTCAATGCCAGATAGTTGTCCAGTAAGCTGGCTACGTGAAGCATAGCTTCTTCCGAAATAGCATCACCCAAAGCAGAGTTTTTGGAATTCTTTTTTTCTCCATCAATACTAGCAGTACTCCTTCCATCTTTTGAAGTAGCATCAGCTTGTTTTTTCTCACCACTGCCACAGCTTTGCAACCCCATCGTCAAGGCCATTACCAAGGCAGCATACCAAATTTTCACATTGATTTTTCTCATGATTTGTTTAGTTAAAATTAAAATTTGATAGTCTCTTTTATACTACCACATTTCAGCATCTTGTCACCAAAATATGGGTTACGAATTTCTTCCTTGTCACTCAGCCAAAAAGCACCTCTATTATCAAAAGCCATTGGGCAATATTGCTTATAAAGTGTGATTTCATTGACTCCAAAACTTTTCACTACAGCAATGAGTATATTAGACAATTGCTCGAAATGGGTACGTTGTTTCTCCACATTTTTGGCTTTATTGATCGCCTTTGTTGCCGTTTTGATTTGAGTCAAGTGCTTCATCCAAGTTATATGTGCTTTACCTTTGAGCAAACCCATGTTTACTTTTTTCAGGCGATTACTCATAAGTGTGGCTTGAGCATTGATCTGGGTAGCATCTGTTTTTACAAAGGCATCTTTGAAGCTCAGGTATGCTTTGACTAATTCTTTTAATTGATTTTTAAATGGCGTAGGGGTAGTTTTACTATAATCCGTGATTTTAACCCCTTCTTTCCTCTCTTTTTTTGCAGAGTTTTTTTGACCTTTAATCTCTATGTTTTTGTTCATCATACTCAGTTTGTTATTCAACTGAGCTGCTGCATCAATCGCAAATGTGCCATTGGTCACGACTTCTTCTCCTTTTTTCAATCCCTCTTTAATGATATAGCTGTTTCCCAGTGGTTGCCCCAACGTTACTTCCCTCATCTCAAAGATGGGTACCTTTTCCTTAGTATCTTTGATGTACACTACCGATCGTTTACCTGTCCACATCACCGCAGATTTTGGTACAATAAGCGCCGTATTATTAAAAGGCAAATGTGCTTTTACCAACCCTTCCACAAACATTTCAGGTTTGAGTTTTAGCCCCTTATTCAGTATTTCGGCTCTTACATTTGCAGTACGGGTTTGAGGGTTAATCATCGGGTCAATGAAGGTAATTCGACTATCTAGCACCTGATCAGGATAAGCAGCTACCTTAAATTTAATCACTTCACCTACTTTCAACCAAGCCAAGTCACTTTCATAAGCATCAAAAATTACCCATAAAGCATTAAGGTTAGCAACTTTAAACATGGGTGATCCTTCTTGAACATAATTACCTAAAGCCACCTTTCGTTTGATGACTACCCCTGATACATCAGCATAAATATCAAAATTGGTTTGTACCTTTTTATCTTTTTCTATGCGCTTGATCTGGGCTTCAGTAAGTCGTAAATAGCGTAGCTTATTGCGAGTTGCCTTGACCAATGCCGGATTGGTTTGCTCATAATTAAGAGCTTCTATCAGTTCCTTTTGAGCAGTAAGTAACCCTGGAGCATATAATGAGGCCAATCGCTGCCCTTTTACAATGTTTTCTCCGGTATAAT
This sequence comes from Microscilla marina ATCC 23134, assembly GCF_000169175.1. Classification (NCBI taxonomy): domain Bacteria; kingdom Pseudomonadati; phylum Bacteroidota; class Cytophagia; order Cytophagales; family Microscillaceae; genus Microscilla; species Microscilla marina. Next base: position 155,306 of record NZ_AAWS01000009.1, on the reverse strand, counting down.
TTACATACAATCGGTCTATACGCCCTTTGACGTGAGAAACTTGGGTGAACATTTGTCGTTCATCCATTTTGATTTTTCCCGTTAATCGGACTTCTTTCTCAGGACGGGCTTCATTAATTACTGACGTTTGGATGCCAGCCAAAGCTACCGCATTTTGGGTCATCACCAGGCGATAAGGGGAATCATCGCTATTATTATCCTTTTGCAAAATCAAATCCATGCCACAAATAGGGCATTGGCCTGGTTCAGGTTGCCTTATTTGGGGATGCATAGAACAAGTCCAAACTTCTGATGCCTTGCTTACTTTTTTGCTTGATGTCTGCTGATAACTGTGACCTGAATGCGAATCGGTTCCGCTTCCTGTACCAAATAGCAACCAACCAATAAAAATCCCTAACACCACCCAAAGTATAGGCAGGTATTTTTTAAATTTACTCACCATGTTTTTCATAGGGCAGAATTAATCATTTTTCACAGTGAATGACACCTTCATTTTTTCCCAGCTTAAAGAAACAACAGCTTCACCTTTGTCTGTGGTAATTACCTCATACTTGAGCTGCTCTTGGGGCGACTCAAGCATGGTTGGTTTTACTTTGACCCTTATGATATCTTCTTTCTCCTGGTAGTCATCTGCCAGGTGTTGGACGTGGTTTTTATTGATAATAAGTGTCCACATATCCTTGCCAGGAATAGTAAAAAATGCATATTTACCTGCTTTTATCTGCTTACCATTTACTACTACATCTTTAGCGAAAGTAATGCTGGTAGCAGAGTGTGCTCCACTAGCCCATACTTTGTCATAAGCCACCAGTCCACCCCAAATAACTCTATTCCTGACACTAGGGGCACCATAGTCAATATGAATATGATTTTCACCCACATCACTCATCGCCATTCTTCGGGGGCTCAATGTTTTTTTCTTTTCTGGTTTAGTAGCACCTGATTCAGCTTTGGAGTGTTTATGATGAGCGTGCTTATCAATGGCTATAGTATCGTTGCCATTGGTATGGTTCGTTTTTGCACCTGTACCACAGGCTTGTAAAGTGAATACAATCCAGATGATTAATAATTTGTGAACAATATACTTCATAAGTATCTTGGGTTTATTGTGTTTTTCCTAGTAACATTTCTATTTCAGCCTTGATCATAAACTGCTTTAACAACACTTTATTTCTGGCCAACTCATATTTGAGTATTTGCTGTTGAAATCGCAGAACTTCTTCAAAACCTTTACCTGAAGAAGCAAAGGTGGTAGATTGAATACGGATGGCTTCCTGAACATCCGTGATTTGCTGCTTGTAAAGTCTTAACTGAGTTTGAGTCAATTCATAGCTTACCAGCAGTTGCTGGAAACGACTTCTTAAATTATTTTTCAGTACCGAAGCCTTTAACTTTAACTCTTCTTGTTGAATGCGAATTTGCTGCCGTTCAACCCGATAAGTTTTTTGGTTCAAAGGTATTTTAACCCCTACTCTTCCCATTAAGGCATCTCTTCCGTTTTGAGGAATATCTACCTCAGAACGAGCACTCACATTGATATAATCAAGCCCAAATTTAATCGTAGGCTTACTCATCAGTTGCGTCATCCAATGTTTGCTTTCCAGTAATTGCGCTTGACTTTCCCACACACCAAACTGAGGATTACTTTGGTAAGCACTATCCACAAATATCCCAGGAGAGTTAATCAAAAGTCGTTTCGGTGAACCCAAGCTATCATCCACCGCAATAACCTGATTGCCTTCCAGAAACAATAAACCTTTCAATGCTTCGGTAAATTCTTGACACTTTAGGCTCAATAACTGAAGCTGGGTATTGATTTGACGGGTTTCAGTACGCACCCTGATGATGTCTACCATGCTTGCTTTACCAGTTTCGTACTTTTGCCTGGTCAGTTTTTGATAAACAGATAAAATATCCAGATATTTGACATAAAGAAGGCTATCCTGACGAAGCATATACAAAGGGTAGTAGGACTTTTTGAACTGCCATATCAACCGATTCTGCAACACAGGAATCCTGGTGGCCACTACCTTTGCTTGTTTTTGTGCAATGACTCTTTGCTGTTTAAGAGTGCCTTTCCAAGGCAAAGCCTGAGAAACTGAAAAACGAAATCGTTGTGCTCCCAGACGAGTTTCCACAGGCAGAGCAAATATTCCCAACCCTACTTCCGGGTCAGGTAAATACCCTACCATGCCTGCTTGTTTCTGAGCTGCCAACTGTTGGATTTCTATAACTTTAATGCCTTGATGGTTAAATAAAAGCTTTTGTAGATGTTGCTGTAAAATAGTTTGGGATTTACCAGAAGAAGTAACCCCTATCATTAGCCAACTAATTAACCAAAGGACTTTTAAATGATTATGCTGCTTCATTATTTATGGAGGTTTTAGTTCGTAGTTTATTTTCTTGCCAAACGGAGTATAATACTGGCACTACAAACAATGTGATGAGTGCAATGGCCATTCCCCCAAAAGAAGGAATCGCCATTGGAATCATAATGTCAGCCCCCCTCCCTGAAGAAGTAAGAATGGGTAACAATGCTAATAAAGTGGTTCCAGTGGTCATTAAACAAGGTCTTATCCGACGCATTCCGGCTTCCAATACCTTTTGGCGAATTTCTTCTTTGGTTTTGGGTATGTTTGCCTTAAAGTTTTGATCTAGATAGGTTGTCATTACTACTCCATCATCAGTGGCAATGCCAAACAAAGCGATAAAGCCAACCCAAACAGCCACACTTAGATTCACCGGGTTGATTTGGAATAAATCACGCAGATTATTATCAAACAGGGAAAAGTTTAAAAACCAACCTTGTCCATACAACCAAATCATAATAAACCCTCCGGCAAAGGCGACTGCAATCCCGGAAAAAACAATAAAGGCAGTGATGAGGGATTTAAATTGAAAGTATAGAAGTATTAATATAACTCCCAAACAAAGTGGCACCACCAAGGCTAAGCGCTTTTCAGCCCTGATTTGATTCTCATAGCTTCCTGAAAACCTAAAACTGACCCCAGCAGGGACTTTGAGTTTTCCCTGAACGATTTTTTGTTGAATGTACTTCTGAGCATTTTCTACAGCATCTACCTCAGAGTAGCCATCCTTTTTATCGAATAAGACATATCCCAGCAAAAACGTATCTTCACTCTTGATAGATTGTGGTCCTTGGGTGTATTCAATCTGGGTGAGGCTTCCTAGTGGAATCTGTTTGCCATCTTGTGTGGGAATGAGGATATTCTTTAAAGACTCTGGGTCATCCCGCAATTCACGGGCGTAACGAACTCGTACCGAGTATCTTTCTCGTCCTTCAACTGTCATAGTTTGAGACATGCCTCCTACTGCTACCTGAATGTATTGTTGTACTTGTCGAATAGTAAGACCATAACGAGCTATTTTATGGCGATCAATACGAATATTTAAATAAGGTTTGCCCACTATTCTATCCGCAAATACTGCTTCTTGTTTGACCGATGGGACTTCTTTGAGTAGTTTTTCCAGCTGCATGCCAAAACTCTCAATGGTTTTCAAATCAGGCCCTTTTACTTTAATCCCCATAGGAGCCCGCATTCCAGTTTGTAACATAATCAAACGAGTCTCAATTGGCTGTAATTTGGGAGCCGAAGTAACACCTGGGATTTTTGTTACTTTGACGATCTCCTGCCAGATATCATCAGGTGACTTGATATGCTCACGCCACTGACGAAAATGCTTACCCCTAGAGTTTGGAATCAACTGACTTTGATTATCGCGTACAAACTGCCCTTTGTCATCTACTTTAAACCTAATCTTATGTCCGTTTTTATCTGTTTTGAACTCGCTGCGATATAAAATCACGTTTTCATACATCGAGATAGGTGCTGGATCGAGAGCACTTTCTACCCGACCAAGTTTACCCACTACTAATTCTACTTCTGGAATAGCAGTTACCAACATATCCAGTTGTTGCAGCGTTTGGGTATTATACTGTACTCCTGAGTGAGGCATAGAAGTAGGCATCAGCAAAAAAGCACCTTCATCCAAGGCAGGCATAAACTCTTTGCTTATACCTGGAAACTGGTGAGTCAAATAAGCCCAGGGGCGAGTGCTACGCAGATTCACTCCTACCAGGTCAAAACCTTGGGCTACCTTACTAAAGACAGCATCAAAGCCAAGCCAAACTGCTGCGCCCCATAACAGTAAAAAAGTGGGGATCAGCAAAAAAGTCCGTTTATGACTAAGGCACCAACCTAGTAAATAAGGATAGTAGCGGATGACCAAAAAGAATAGCCCTAAAACAAAGGTAATAATGCCTGCTACGAAGATAAAATTAAGCGGGAAACTGGCATTTGTTCCCAATGGTAGCCAGTTTTGGGTGAGCAAATAGGTTACCCCCAACAAAGCTATGCCAATATAACCCCATTTAAAATGCTTTTCATAGTGTGGCATCAACCAGACCTGCACCAGATTCACCAAGGTGAAAGTCAGCAAAAAGATGCCTGTTAAGGTACTCCAGCTTATAAGCACATACCCCGAACTCAATAGCAAAGCGAAAGCAAAGCCTAACCTTATCTTCCTTCGGCTAAGCCGGAAAGAAAAAAGTAGGTGAGCAAGCATCGGAATAAATGCCAATGAAACAATCATGGCTGACACTAAGGCAAAAGTTTTAGTAAAAGCTAACGGACGAAAAAGTTTACCCTCGGCTGCTTCCATTGTAAACACGGGAATAAAGCTCACAATAGTAGTAGCCATGGCTGTAACAATTGCGGGGGCTACTTCTACAGCACCTTTAAATATGGTATCAAGTTTTGATTGTCCAGTAGGGGCTTCTTCAAGGTGCTTGAGCATGTTTTCAGAAAGCACAATGCCTACGTCTACCATCGTTCCAATAGCAATCGCAATTCCTGATAATGCTACGATATTGGCATCTATACTAAAATAACGCATTGCAATAAAAGTCATGAGTACTGCCACCGGAAGCAAACCCGCAATAAGCACCGAAGCTCGTAGGTTTTGTACCATTACAATAATTACAATGATCGTAATTAAAATTTCTAAAGTAAGCGCTTCATTGAGTGTACCCAAGGTTTCATAAATAAGTTGGGTACGATCATAAAAAGGAATAATTTTTACCTTGGAAACTCTACCATCACTCAAGGTTTTACTGGGCAATCCAGCTTCTATTTCTTTAATCTTGGCTTTTACTTCATTGATCACCTCCAGTGGATTGGCACCATAACGGGCAATGATTACCCCACCTACGACTTCAGCTCCTGACTTATCTAGTACTCCTCTTCGGGTAGTTGGACCAATTTGCACGGTTGCAATGTCACGAATACGAAGCGGAATATCGTTTTTAACACTTACGACCGCTTCCTCCAGGTCTTTGGCATTTTTAATATACCCCAACCCTCGTACAAAATACTCTGCTTGATTGATTTCAAGAGTTTTGGCACCAATATCGAGATTACTGCTTTTTACCCCTGTCACTACTTGGGACATACTAATATGATGTGCTTTAAGCGCTTCAGGGTTAAGCTCTATCTGATATTCACGCAAGTGCCCTCCAATAGATGCCACCTCAGAAACTCCTGTGGCAGATGCAAGTCCATATTTTACATAGAAGTCCTGCACACTACGGAGTTCCTCCAGTCCCCAACCTCCAGTTACTTTACCTTGTTCATCACGGCCTTCCAAGGTATACCAAAATACTTGTCCTAAAGCTGTGGCATCTGGACCTAATGAAGGCTGTACACCTTCGGGCAACAGTCCTTTTGGCAGAGAGTTGAGCTTTTCTAGCATTCTGGAGCGACTCCAGTAAAACTCAACGTTTTCTTCAAAGATTACATAGATACTCGAATAGCCAAACATGGAATTGCTTCGAATGGTTTTTACGCCTGGAATACCTAGTAAAGCAGTAGTCAGTGGATAGGTAATTTGATCTTCTATATCTTGAGGAGAGCGACCTTTCCACTCAGTGAAAATAATTTGTTGGTTTTCTCCAATATCAGGAATTGCATCTACAGGTACAGGATCATTTGGCAAGCCTATATCCCAATTAAAAGGAGCCGTTATGATTCCCCAACCTACAAATACCATGAGCAGGAGAAGGGTAAATAATTTATTTTCTAAAAAGAATCTAATAATATAGTTCCACATGTTTATATCGTCTGATAAACAATATGCTTTTACTCAAAAGCTTGTTTGAAATGAAAGAATAAACAAAAAGATGGGATTGATGAATGAGGCAATAAGTTTCATAACGTATTTTGATGCTGAACCAAAAAACGTAAAACCTCAGTACACCAACGAGGGAAGTGTATGAAGAACTATAAAAGAAAGGCTTGATATAAAATAACTTGTTGTTGCCCAGTGAGAGGTGGTGAAGAATCAGTAAAATCAGTAAGATTTTTCTCCAAAAATACAGGAGTTATCTCTTCAGAAGAAATAATAAACACAGGTAAGGTGCCAGCAAACGCTATAGTTGTAGTCTTAAACTTAGGGGCAAAGACTTCAGTTTTAAAAGAAGTAATTTCATTAGTACAACAGTCGTCATCGGGTGTAGGCACGTTTTCATCCTGTGCTTGAGTTTGGTGATGAGGCATTTTGCACAAAGCCTCATTGGTTCCACCTGTGCAACAGCAAGACATCTCACTAGAGGAATGTGTTGAGACTGAAACCGTTTGTAATGTCTGACAAGAATGTTTGAACACATTAATCCCAACTGAAACAATCAATATATTGAATGCCAGGTATAAAGAGATTAAAGATTTCATTTTGTTAGACATGATGAATTAATAAAATACGTTATTAGTCTTTATCACAAATTGGGACTGTTCACTCAACTGTGTCAAAAAAATATAAAGTACTGATAATCAATGATCATTTTTTGAAAAAGCACAGTTTAATGAACGCTCTCCACAAATTTACCAAATTGCATATACAAAGTGTTATATTATTTGGCTTTAGTTTTATATCTTTTTAAATGCACTAATTTGTTATATTTTAAGTGAAATTACTTGATCTTTAAATCAGCTTACTTGCTGAATAAATGTTGGATAACATTCTTATATAACGTTCCTTACAACAAAAAACTCGCTGTTTTTTTCAGTACCATCTACCCCTCCTGCACCATCATCGCCCCATTGATCTTGCGGACAATCTCCTGTACAATAAAATCGGCTGATTGTTGCACCTCCTGACCTTTCGCATCCAGGTTGTTGATGCTGTCTACGTTCATGCCGATGATGTTGCCAATGGTAATATTGATATTGACCTGTTTGCTGCCTCCGCCCGTGATTTTGTTCATGCCACTCGCACTGGTGGTGCTTGCCCCACCGCTGCTCTCCGGGGTTGCCGTGGTGGTCTTACCAGATTGTTTAGTGGGGGTAATCAAGGTATTGAAAGCCGCACCAGTCATCGTACCCACCGTTTTTTTCTTACGGTCTTTGTTGAAGGTATCTATCTCATCCTGTAGTTTTTTGAGGCGTTTTTTGCGCTCTTTTTCTTCCTTTTCCTGTTGTTCTTCGGCAATAGTTTTAGGCTTTGGCTTTTTATCTTGCTGGATTTTATCCTTTTGTTTTTGACTCACGCTGTCTGCTTCTTTCGACATCACCCCAATCAGGCGCAGCCCTTGTTTTATCTTGTTGAACACCCAGCTAAACTTGTCAATCAACCAGTTGAACAAATCGCCTATGCCACCAAATACTTTGCCCACAATGTTACCCAAACCTTCAAAGGCAACCCCTACCACTTTGAGCAAAATGCCCCCAATCCACAAAAAGAGTTTGCCCAAAGGAGTGAGCAGACGTAAAATCACCCGAAGCACTGGGCGCAAACCATTGATCACTGCCGTGACTCCTCCCATGACATTGCCCAGCAAGCCGCCTACATCTACGTTTGCCCGAAACGAATCGGCAAGCTGATAGACAAAAGGCAATACCATATTTACCACCCCGTTAATTGCCTTCCAGATGTGCCCAAAGTTGTCCATAATAGTGTTTGCCACGTTGAGTACTACCTCAATCAGGGGTGATAGTGCCCCAATCAGGTTGCCCGCAATGTTCCACACGTCCTGGCTAACCATCAGCAGGTTGGTGCGTAGCCCACCCAATAGTTGCTGAAGACGATCTTTCATGGGGGCAAAGGTAGTGGCAAGGCGGTTGATCAAACCTGAGATATTGCTGAGCATGGTCGCAATAAAAGGAGAAACAAAGCTGACTGCCTGGGCAATACCTTGTACTACTTCTTTTACGCCAAGTGAAGCATTGCCAAAATCGTCCAGACTGCCTTGTGCCCCCAACAAATCGCGTTTGAACTGCCCAAAGGCTTTACGCAAAGGAGCAAAAGCATCGCTGAGGGTTTTGTAATACGTTCCGAAGTTTTCGCCCAGGTTGCTCAGCACTCCTGTCATTGATTGAGTCATCCGGCGCAGGAAAGGGTCAAAGCGGTCACCAATTTCAATCATCAAGCCGCTGAAAGCCGACTTTGCCTTGGTCACATCCCCCGCCAGGTTATCTTCCATGGTTTTGGCCATTTTCCTGGCGGTACCCGCTGCGGTATTGAGCACAATATCATAACCCTTGATTGCCTCGGCTCCTTTGAGGGTGATTTCACCCCCTTTTTTAAGCGCGGCCTGCAAACGTTTTTCCCCAATGAGTCGCTTCATCAGCGCTACCTGGGTAGCATTGGCCGCATCAATTTTCAGCTTCTTTTCTCCGTTGAGTAGCGATAGCATATTTTTGGTGGCCTCAGAACCATAAAGGGTGGCAATGGTGGCTTGTTTTTGCTGATCGGTCATATTTACCGTGACCCGGTTGAGTTCCTGAATCATCCCGGCGATGCCTTTGAACTTGCCCCTGGCATCAAACATTTCAATCCCTAAGCCTTTCATCAGGGTACGCATTTGGCGGGTGGGTTTGGCAAGGCGGTTGAAGCCCGAAGCCAGGGTAGTGGTGGCCACCGAACCCTGCAAACCATTGTCGCCCAGAATACCAATGGCCGAAGCCGATTCTTCCAGGCTTACCCCCAAAGCCCTTGCCGTGGGTGCCAGGTACTTCATACTCTCGGCAAGCATTTCGAGGTTGGTGTTGGATGAAGTAATCGTTTTGGCAAATACATCGGCCACCCGGTCGCTTTGGTTGGCACTGAGCCCGAAGGCAGAGATGGCATTGGAGGCAATGTCGGCGGTACGCCCCAAGTCCATTCCCGAAGCCGCCGCCAGGTCAAGTACTCCACCCAAGGCACTGGCCGCATCTTTGGCCGAAAAGCCCGCCATTCCCAAATACTCTAAACCTTGCCCCGCTTCTCTGGCGCTGAACCTGGTCGTTTTGCCCATTTCCAGCGCCTTGTTTCTGAGTACCTGAAACTCCTTGGCATTAGCATTACTGATGGCCTGGACTCTACTCATCTGGGCATTGAAGCCCATACTTTCTTTGGTAGCCACCCCAAAGGCAAGGGTAGCTGCCACGCCTATAGCAAGCATGGCTTTTTTGAGTCCTTTAAAGGCAGCCATCACCCCCGAAGCCACTACCTGACGAAGCTTGCCCATTTTACGGGTGACCCTTGAGACGGCATTGCCTACAGCAGCTACCGCACGACTTGCCGCCGGGAAGCGTTGCTGAAACTTGCCCGCTGCCTTGCTTGCCTGAGCTCCGAGCTGTTCTACCTTAGACCTGGTATTGCCAGCCAGCTTGTTTAGCTTTTCCACTTTGGAACTTGCCAGGTCCCGCATTTTGAGAGCAAACTCATAGATTTTCATGGGACATTTTTGCTTTCAAACTAGGTGGGATTTGGCAAGAGTATGGGGTATTTGTTTAGGGGTTGGTAAATTACAGAGGTAAAATGGTAGCTAAAGAAAGGTGTAAAATCAAAACGTTTAGGATGATGCACTGAATGATATACTTAAGTACACCCAAAAAGTTTTATACACACGACGACTGCTGTCAATTTCTGAATGATCCGATTAAGCCAAAGCTAATAGCTTTTGTTTTGGATATAACAGGTTTATTTCAATTTCTAAATGATCCGATTAAGCCCTGATATAGCAACTGGGGAAGCCATTTTAAGAACTCTATTTCAATTTCTAAATGATCCGATTAAGCCGTGGCTGGTGGCTGCTCCTTGGTTGGTAGCACCTTATTTCAATTTCTAAATGATCCGATTAAGCCAATTGGTGGTAAGTGGTGAACACGAGATGCAATGTTATTTCAATTTCTAAATGATCCGATTAAGCCTTTGCAGGGGGTACAGAAACATACTCGAGTGCACACTATTTCAATTTCTAAATGATCCGATTAAGCCGTGGCTGGTGGCTGCTCCTTGGTTGGTAGCACCTTATTTCAATTTCTAAATGATCCGATTAAGCCCAGCAAGGAGGGAAAGCAGCACAAGACCCGTTATAAAATTTCAATTTCTAAATGATCCGATTAAGCCCCGTGAAATAATGGATAAAAATGAGCATTTACAGGCTCAAATCAAAGTTGAGGCAAAAGTTTTTAACCTTGTAAAGTCTGAAACCTCCCATAGTGTAAAAAGCTCTAGAGGGTTTCAGACCTTACAAGTGTTTGGCTATCAGAGATTTACTCACAAGTCAATTGATTATACTACCTTTTGTGCTCTCAATATACACAAAATTTCAGACTTTGAGGTGTATAGGGTGGTTATTATGTTGTTTGTTGTCGTTGGTCATTCAAGTTGCCAATACAGCTAAAATATCGACTGATTCTTTAAGAAAACAACACCTCACCCCCTCAAACCTCAATCCCCCAAAAAACTCTTACCCAAAACCACCTGGGCATTGCTAAGTTGCCCCCATGCTCACATTCAACACCCAAGTCATATTTACCCCTGCTGCTGGTGGGGCGCAGTACCTGTTAGACAGCTTTACCTCGCTGGAAATCACCAGTTCCTGGAAAAATCTGGGTGATATGGCCGTGATCAAATTGGGCAGGTTACGGGGTCAGTTCAACAAGCAGCTCAAAGAAGGAGATGGAGTAGAAATAAAGCTGGGCTACGACGGTAAGTTGCATACCGAATTCAAAGGTTACATTGCCCGGCTGCTCCCCAACCAACCCTTCGAGATGCATTGTGTGGATGAGGTCTACCATTTGCAGCGCTCCAACCTCAACAAAACCTGGAAGCACGCCACTTTGAAGGAAGTAATTGAAGAAGCTATAAAAGGCTTTGAGGTGGAGTTTGTGAACCCCAAAGAGGTGCCCGAAGTAGCCCTTGCCCCCTTTCGGGTGGCCAATGCCAGCGCCGCCAAAGTGTTGCAAAAGCTCAAAGACAACTACGGGCTGGCGATGTATTTCCGGGGCAAGCAGTTGTACGTGGGCTTGCCTTATTCAGAGGATGTAGCGGCTACTACTGGGGTAGATGAAGCACCTGTGGTGTATGACTTACAGCGCAATGTACTTGCTACCGAGTTGGAATATCGCCGCAAGGAGGACATCAAGATTAAGCTCAAGGCGACTTCATACCTCAAAAACAATCAAAAACTGGAAGTGTACGCAGGCAGCGAAGAAGGCGAGCTGAGAACCTGGATTTCGCCCGAACCCATTGCGGACAAGGATACCTTGCAAAAAATTGCCAACGAGAAGGTCAAGCTGTACCGCTACGAGGGCTACAAGGGGGGAATCAAAACCCTGGGCATTCCACACGTGGTGCATTCGGCACGTTGCCAAATCCGGGATGCTGACTACCCCGAACGCGAGGGATTGTATTTTGTAGATGAAGTAAAAACCACGATCAGCAAAACCGGGGGCTTCAAGCGAGCCGTCAAAATTGGAAGGAGGGCACAGTAAACTATGGATGAAAATATCAACGCTTTTATTGCCTCTATCAGGCGGATTATGGAGGCTTTACCCACTGACAGCAAAAACATCCGGGGTACGGTGATAGAGGTAGACGAAGTTGCCCGCACTTGCGAAGTGCAGCCTTTGGGGGGTGAGGCTCCCCTGCCCGATGTACGTCTGGTGGCAAGTATAAACAGTGAAGTGATTGGCGGGGTAGTTTTTATTCCCAAAATAGGCAGTGCGGTGATTGTATCGATGCTCGAAGCCTCGGAAAGTGAGGCGTATGTGACCAGTTTTGGGGAAGTAGAAAAGCTTATCATCCGGTTTAGCGAAGACAGCTTTGCCGAGTTGAGCGAAGCAGGTTTGAGCTACAAAAACGGTGATTTGGAAGTAAACCTGAGCCAGGATGCCCACCAATTGAAAGTGGGTGATTTGAGCCTGAAGCTGGCTGCCGATCAGCTTTCGCTCAATGGAGACAGTGCAGGTGGACTGATCAAAATCAAAGAGCTCAAAACCGAGTGGAACAAGAACAAGGCAATCCTGGATGGTTTGGTTCAGGTACTATCTGGTGCCCCCGTGCCCGAACCTGGCAATGGCAGCCCCTCAGCGTTGCAAGCCTCCCTCAAGGGAGCTGTGGCGGGCAAACAGACCGGGGTATTAAAAGATTCGATCATCAACAAAAAAGTAACGCACGGCGATGGCGACAACTGACCCTAACAAATGGCGCAAGGTGATAGATATTCTGCTCTCGGAAGTGGATGGAGACCTCGCTTTTGAAAACGGTGACTTTGCCTTGGGCGATGCCACCGTACAGCATCAGGCACATCACTTGGTGGCAAACAAAGGGGATTTGCGTGCTACCCCCCAGGCAGGTGTTGGGCTACACATATTTCTGGGCGACGAAAACCGGGATTTGAGCGAGATGCGCGCCGAGATTGAGCTGCAACTGGAGCTCGATGGGCAAACCATAGAATCTGTCCGCATTGACCTGACCCAGGGAGAAGGGCACGAACTGGTGCAGATTGAGGCGGGGTGGAGTAATTAAATGGTTAAATGGTTTCGCTTCGCTAATGGTTTGATGGTTGGCGCAAAGCGATGATTGATACACCGATATAGATATTATGCAAGTTTATACTACTTACGAGGGACAAAACATCATAGACCTTGCCCTGCAACTTTATGGCAACCCCCAGGCATTTTTTGTGCTTCTGGACGACAACCCCACGCTTTCGCTGGATGAGGAGATTGCAGCGGGCACCAAGGTCAGGTATGACCCTGATAAAGTAGACATTCGTGACTTGCCCTTAGTCAAGTACTTTCAAAATAAGTTGCCCCAGGCGGTAATTGTAAAAACAGGAAATTAAATACTATACTAAGATTAAAGTGATTTTAGGATTTACAGGATTGATTAGTGTTGGTATTAAAACAATTAGTCAAAATCCATCTTCAAAACCATTTTTGTTTAAGTATACAAGCAAACAACCATGGCAAGAACCCTTACTCAAATACGCAACGAACTGCTGGCGGCCAAGGCTGCTGAACCCAAGCTCGATGCCCTGGACTCTCCTTCTAATTTTGCGATCTGGCGACTCTGGCTCTATGTGGTGGCCATGGCAGTCTGGACGCTGGAGCAACTCTTTGACCGACACAAGGCAGCAGTGGAAGCCCGGCTCGCACAAAGCATATTTGGCTCGGCAGAATGGTTTGTGCTACAGGCAACAAAATTTCAGTACGGAGACAACCTCGTCAGGGATCAAAATGGAGCACTGGGTTATGCCCAGGTATCTCCCGAAAAACAAATCATCAGCCAAGCCGCCATTTCGGTGGCCAGCGGCAATGACAACGTTGCCACGCTCAAGGTAGCCAAAACGGTGAACGGACAGCCGGGGCAACTTTCGGCAGGCGAACTGGCAGCGGCCAGAGCCTACATTGATCGTCTCCAACCGCCAGGGGCGTATATTCTGGTTAATAGCTTGCCTGGCGACATCGCAAGGCTCAGCCTGGAAGTATACTACAATCCCTTGCTGGAACCTGCCCCATTCAAAACAAGCATAGAAACCACTATCAAACAGCACTTAGCCAACCTGCCCTTTGACGGTAAAATACTGAAATCTAAAATTGTGGATGCAGTTCAGGCAGTGGCAGGAGTAGAAGATGTTGTCATTACATTATTTGAAGCAAAGGCAAGTGGAGAAACTTACACTCCAGTAAACCGGGTGTACATCCCCAAATCGGGCTATGTAAAAATAGACAATGCACACCCACTCAAAGATCACCTCACTTTAAAAACTCCTTTATAAAATAAGTAAAAGCATGACCATTGACTGGAACAAATTTGTACGTTGGCTAGTGCCTTCGTACCTCAAAAAGGGGCAAGCACGGCATTTGGCTTGGCTGCAAGTAATGCTTACCCCCATCAAAACCTTATACGCAAAGTTTGTGGCTTTTAGGGTGGTCACCCAGCTGGAAATCGCCATCAGTAACCAAACGATGGTGCTCGAAGAAGAGCTCAACCGAAGGTTAGGACTGAGCCAGGAGATCGTGATCATCAACCAAACGTATCAGAGAAATCGCCGCTATATCTATTACCTCAGCGAAGCCTCCAGTTTGCAATATTATCGTTACTCATTGCGCGAAATTATCGAAAAAAATATCATCCCAAAGTTTAGTTATGCGCTGGGCGAATTTCAGGGAGAGTACGATTTTGTAGTACAGATTCCAGCACTGAGTGAGGATCAACAACGTCAGATTCGTGCATTCATTAATAAATACAAATTACCCGATAAGGTTTATGCAATTATCACCAAAGAATAAGCACACACTATGGCAAAAATATTAGACCTCATTACGGGCGGACACCCCGACTCGCTGGACGATTTGCTCCATTTGCAGGAAGCTCAGCAAGAAGGGCAGGCGGCAGTATTTATGGCGTTGGGACTTGATTTGAGTAAGTCCTATATACTTCAAGGCTGCGAAATTAGCGAAGATGACAGTGGCTTTGCTACCACCACCGCAGGCTTGATACTCCACAACGGCGAGGTGTTCGAAGTAGAGGCTCAGTCGGTACCAGACGCCGAGAACTATGGTTGGGCAATAGAGGAAACCAGTCGCCCAAACAACCCTGTAATTTATGCCAATGGTAATGCACACGCCCCCCATAAAATCAGGAAAATGAAGCTTGTAAATACAATAACACAAGCCACCATACTCCACCAAAACCTGTGGCACACCAAGGTAATGCCCGGCACTGAAGAAGGCATTGTGGCAGGTTTCGACCTGAAAAAGCCGTTCAGCGACAGTCTCATATTCAATGCAGAGCGGACTGGCAACCAGAGCGACCAAACCGAAATAATCTGTCAAGGCAAAAAATGGCAGGTTGCGGGAGATATTGTGCTTAGTTTTCCTCCACCTGATTCACTACCCAACAGTCATTATAATGGAGAGGAATACCAGATGTATTGCCAGCCCAATAAATGGCAGGATGCCCTGGAGTTTTTGGTAGCAGAAGAGGCGCTTGCTGCACACGCCACCTTTTTGGGCAAGGTAACCCTGGATGATAGCTATGAACCAACAGGTGCCAACGTGCAGGAGTTGTATGCAACAAACGAAGAGTATGAACCAAGAATCCGGATAGAAACTTATAAAACCAAGGGCAGGTTGGTAAGGTACTTCCCGGTACACAGCTATGCAGATAAAACAGACTTTGAAGCCTGGGTAAGAATAGCCCAACCTATCAAGGAAGCCATTGACACCAAACTACAGCAGTCGCTCTATGCCGAAGTCGAGTTTAGAGAACACCGCTACCCTTTCAGAGTGAGCTTGTTTGGCTACCTTGCTTTCGCTGATGTGTCTTCCCCTCAAAGGGTAAGGGTACTTGCTAATATGAATGGGGAGTTTATACCCCAGTCTGCCAAAAGGATCAGCACAGGCATTTACCGCTCCGCTGACCGTTTGAATACTTATCAGCTGATAACAAGTAATATATCAGCTGATTTGTCAGACACAGAACTTAACCTGATAAATCCGCCAACGATAAGTAATATGGAAAACAGTGACATCATGCACTTTCTCGGCATTTTTGCCACTTATTTTATCTAATCAAAACTCCGACAAATAGACGATCGATCAATCAATTAACACATTTATGAATCAACAGAAACAACCACAACAAAAGCAACTCCCTACCTTATATTGTACCGTAGGGCTGCCCTTTTCGGGCAAAGAAGCATGGGCGGCTTGCCAGGGGCTGCCTGTGGTATCGCTTACCGCCAATGAAACAGTAGTTGGTAGCAAAGCCACTAATAAAACCAAGGCTACCACTGATCCACTGGCTTTTACCCGCCAACTCATCGAGTGCTTGTTTGCCGCAGGCAATCAGGTAGTGATTTTACTGGCCGAAAACCTCAGCGAAAAAGAACAGGAGTATTGGCAAAACCCTGACGCCTGGCAAACCGTGTTTCGGAAGTTTCAGATCAGCGAAAAAGAGGCACTTCGCAAGGCTACCCTGGTCGGGGCGGGCAAACCGGAGTTGAATAGAATCAAAGAACTGGCAAAACACGCAGAGACTTTAAAAGTAAACACTTGAACACCCAAACCCCTGGGGTAGACAGACGGTCTACCTACAGGGGTTACTTATCACATATTTTCCAGACTTTTCAATTGGGCTACAATGGTGCTTCTGAGCGTGGTATCACTGATGTTTTTCACCACATACCTGTCTTGTCTAAAATCATAGACCTGGTATTGCTTTTCCAGAATATCTCCATACTTCACCCCTTTCATCAAGTCAGGTATTACTGTTTCATACCACCTCAACTTGCGGTAAGGCTCATCGTTACAATCGCGTCCTTCATAATAGCGGTCAAAACAAATAGGAGAAATATAATAGCCATTGCGACCTGTTTTTTTTCTGCTTTGTTTGACACCGTTGCTCGCCACAATAGGTGTTGCACGATTGTTCATAGCAGCACTACCACCCATTAAACTGTCATGACTGTCTTTTGACTTGACACCACTGCTTTTGTTCATAGGTGTTGTATGATTGTTCATACTACCCATTAAACTGTCATGACTGTCTTTTGATTTGACACCACTTTTGTTCATACCATCACTCGTTAAACTGTCATGACTGTCTTTTGACTTGACATCACTTTTGTTCATACCACCCATTAAACTGTCATGACAGTCTTTTGATTTGGCATCACTGCTTTTGTTCATACCACCATCCACTAAACTGTCATGACAGTCTTTTGACTTGACATCACTTTTGTTCATACCACCATCCATTAAACTGTCATGACAGCCTTTTGACTTGACATCACTGCTTTTGTTCATAGGTGTTGTATGATTGTTCACACCACCCATTAAACTGTCATGACAGTCTTTTGACTTGACATCACTTTTGTTCATACCACCCATTAAACTGTCATGACTGTCTTTTGACTTGACACCGCTTTTGTTCATACCACCCATTAAACTGTCATGACTGTCTTTTGATTTGACACCACTTTTGTTCATACCACCACCATCATTATTCATTAAACTGTCATGCAACTCGTGCCTGTTTACCGGGTCAGGCTTACCTCTGGGGCGCAAACTGATTTCCTTTCTTTGATCATGCCCTTCTGACTCTGTGGCTGAATCAGAGACATTGATTAACTGACTAAACCCGGTTTGTAAACCCTGAGTCACTGCCGTTATGATTTCCTGGTGAGGCAATACTCCTTCTTTAGCTTCTTCGGGCAGGGGCAAAATAGCGTGTTGCCTGCCTTCGGCTTCTACCCGTTTCATAAAAGCATTGTGAAAGTAATAGGCGTATATCAGGAACAGTTCCATCATCAGCACCACCGAAAAACCAATCCCCATTCCTAAGTGGCGGTAATAATGGTTGATTTGGCTACGTTGCCCGTAACGGGTCTCAAGCCGGGCAATTTGCTGCGCCTGTTGTTGCTCAAGTTTTGCTTTTTCTGCTTTGCCCGCCCGCAGGTTTTCCTGCTCGGCTTTGGTCAGCCCCCAGCGCCTTACCTTAGGGTTTACCGACAGGCTTTCGAGCCCGGCAATGGTCTTTGCCAGCTGTTGCAAACGTGTCTGGTGATCGGTTTTTACCTGTTGGACAGCTTGAACTTTATCCGCCATAATATTTTTGTTCTCATTCGTTTGGGCATCGCCAATGAGTGCCCCACCCAAAGCACTGACCAGCAGCGAAGCAAACACCAGTAAACCAAGGTAGAGCCATTGCACCAGCGCTACTGCTCTGCCGTTTGCCCGCCGATAAAACACATCAGTGGCTTTTTCTTTCTTGCCCCATTCGAGTGCGCCAAAAATCACCAGCAAACACGCCAGAGTGAGTAAGAGCAAAAAGATAGAGGTGGGACCCAGTGAGTGCAGCTTTAAATGCCGGGTGGCCAGCAGGGTAGCGGTTACCAAGGCAAGTATGACTGATACCGGGTGATAAAACGTCCTGAATCCTTTGCTGAGTTTAAACCAGACCAACCGCCTTTCGAGGTAAGACTTGCCCTCCATATACTGCTGCGCCTTTTCATAGTGGTCTTTCCATTTGGCCACTTCGTGTTGTTCATCGTAAGGATTTTGGGTGGTAAGCCGGGTGGCAGAATGTGCCTGTTTGATCTTTTGTAATAGTTGTTGAGAATTGTTCATAGTAAAGATAGTTGGTAGTGAATCAGTAAATTACATCATATTTAAATGTCTTATAATACATTTAACATCAAAAATGGATGTTATTCATTCAAATGTAATCTTTTGGTAACTACTTACAAACAAAAAGCATCAAAACTTGATGTGTGTCAAAGAAAAAGCAGGTATTTTAGCCCCATGGAAAAACAAGACTTACTAAAAATCATTAAGCATTTGCGTACCAGTGAGGGGCTTACCCACCAACAAATGGCGACTAAACTGGGTTGGGGCAAACAAACTTATGAAAGAATTGAAAATGGACGTACCCAAAATGTAGGGCTGGACGACATTGCCCAGATTGCGCAGGTATTTGGGCTGACGGTGGTAGAGTTGATGAACCGGGCAACCCCGGAAGGAACTGCCACTGCTTTGCTCAAAGAAGCCGTTCATTTATTCAGGGAAGCCCAAACCAAAGTGGATGCCGCTGAACAAATACTGAAGAAGCTACCAAAAAATAAATGAGTAATGCCAATAAAAAAACCTTCGCCTGAAACAAGCAAAGGTTTTTGCATAAATAAATAATCAAACGACTCTTAGTAGTTGTAATTCACAAACGGATACAACAAATTGTTAAAATTGTATTTATCAAATAATAATACTCTTTTGAAGTATATATATAGCACTCCCATTTATTCAAGCGAATTATTATATTCGCTAAAATGATAATTTAAATTTTCATACCAAAACAGGGACTTTAGCCTAAAAAACACCTGCTACAGCGCAAAAAACTGAACGGTTGTTTTTTGGCTCTGGTACAGAAACATCAGTTTCCGGTACAGGCAGACCAAGCCATTCCAGACCACAGGTAAATCAGTAACGTATGCAAACAGCCATACTTTAGTCCTGAATAAACACCTGTGGTAAGGTGGCTGCTTGCTTTAAAACCAGGCATAAAAGCGCCATACAGCCTCAAATCAAGCAGTTTGATATACAGTTAAGAAATAACTCTGGGTTTCTTTTAAGCCTGTCCTGCCAGCGGGATTCTGCTGACAGGCAAGCCGTGTGATGTTATATAAACAAGAAAAATAGGTGGAGCCTTTGCTCTAATGATATGTCGTAAGCAAAATCAAACACTGCCAGTAAGCAGGCAACGTTTGATCTCCCGAACGAAAGAACCCTTATGTTGAGTACAATCTTACCAAACTTTCATCAACATTCAAAATTCTTTCAAAAAAATATTAGCTATCACATAAGCAAGTATAAATACTTGTTTTTTACGCAAAAAAGAGAAGTTTTTTAACAAAAACCTTGTTTGTATTATTTCTTGTTCATACTATTGCATCCTCATTAAGCAGAAGGCTTAGTGAAATACCTGACAATGATGATCTGAGTTTAGTTGAATGTGAGGGTCAAACAGTACCATGGATAGCGCTTATCTAATGCAAGTTTGACCCTTGTAATATTTCCGGGCAAAGACATGCACGTAGCATGCCTTTGCCTTTTTCTCTAGACAGACAGGTAAACAACATTGTCAGCACAAACGACTGCTTATTAAATAGAAAGAAACTACTTACTTAAATTAACAAATGATCAAATGAAGTAAACAACATTATAATTCCCCCAGCGACTTGTTCAAGAGAGGCAAGCAATATCTTCAATCCCTTCATTCATCCTGGTGTCAGTCTGGCAAACCTATTTGCCATTATGTAACGATGACTACTCAGGGTAAGCAAACGCACGAGTAAATGCTTCCTGGTATAGCTTTCGGTAAGGTGGTGTGTCCCTCTGGGCAGGCAACTCTACGGCATTGCTGTAGCCATACAAAAGAGGATATTCTCTCAATATTTAAAGATCAAACATCAAAGTAAAAAATGAAAAAGAGGAAAAAAAGAGTCAACCCGCACACAAGAAAAAAGGTAACGGTATTGCAAAAACTGAATGAAAGTGACATTCAGTACTTTACCATTACTGATCTAAAGCACCTCAATGGGAGTCTGTTTTATCACGACTTTCAGCCCCAGTATCCCAAAAAACTCTCCGTTCGTGAGGCTGTCTTTGAAGGCAAAATAGTCTCCTTGTTTGAATTTCCGGTCAGTTTTGAGGCAAAAATAGAATCCAAGATAACCCATCATTTCCAAAGAAAATCGGACAATCTAAAAGGACAATGTGGGAAAGATTAGGTGGGTAAAAATACACTGCTAACAAAAAACTATAAGAAAAATGATACATCATTTGTCGCATACCTTGTGGGCAAACCTACCACTGCTATGGCTGATTTTACAGGCAATGCTAATACTGAGTAGTAAACCTAAAGAGCACCAGCTATGAGTAGAGAAAGCATTACCAAACAACACAAGCGCGAAGCAAAGCTCCTTGCCCAACAGCGGCAAAAAGACCTGCAAAACAAAGTGAAGGTACAGGTAGACCACAACACCTGGATTTACCTACCCAAAAAACTTGCCCGAAGCAAACGAAAGCTCAAAGCTTACCTGGCAGCCAGAGCAGAGCGTATCCGGGAGAAGAAAGACCAGGAAGAACAAATCAGGGCAGGGCGTATTGCCAGAAATAAGGCAGCAGCCAAAGCCAGAAGGTTGAAAAAGAAAAATAAAAAGTAGTTCAAACACAGATTTAATCAATACTTAAAATATGTACCAAATGAATCATCAGACATCAACACCTGTCAACTATAAAAAACACATGAGGTTCGATATGACAGCCCTCATTGAAAACAACATCAGTATCAAAACTGATGAATATGTCATTCTGGACTGGGCACACGACCTGGCATGCGATGGCAGTCACCCTTCGGTGGTGGAGGCTGGGATAGAGTACTTTGAACTAAGTGCCGACAGGTGCCTTCAGGAGTTGCCCACGCTGGGGGTTGGCAGCAAACAAAGTATACAGAAAAAATTTGAAAGGTTAGTAAGACAAGGGTTGCTGGTGTCTCACCCCTACCAAAAAAACAGAGTGGCATATTACGGATTCACTTCCAAAGCCAAGAAGCTCTTTACTCATTTTGGCCTGCTGGATAGCACAGATACATACGAGATTAGTGAGCAGGCAAAGGTGGTATCTCAAATGCTAAAACAAATAAAAATTAATTCATCAAACTAAATAACAATGCCTTACAAAAAAAATTTAACTCTTGATTTTCACGCGCTTATTCAAAACAACATAGACCTTAAGCTCTCTGAGCATGTGGTTCTGACCTGGGCTTATGAAGCTGCCTGGGATGGCACTCTTGAACCTCTTGAGGATGATGGCATCAGGTATTATTGTTTTACTCCAAAAGGATTTCGGGATGCCCTGCCTACCCTCAAAATTAAGACTGATAGAGGAATCCGGAAAATCATCGAAAAACTGGTAAAGCAAGACCTGCTTGTTCCCCACTACAATCGGCAGGGGATAGGTGCTTATTATGCTTTTTCTCCTATCACCCAAAAACTATTCAAAGGCTCCTGATGTACTGTCTCAATTTACCTTAAATAATTAGCAATGAAAAATCAAAAACAAACAGATAATACCTATAAAAAACGAATCAACCTCGATTTTGAGGCAGTTATCCGGCAAGGCATCAGTCTTAAACTGGACGAGCAGACGATTCTTGGCTGGGCATACGACTTTGCCAAAAGTGGTAAAAATAAGTCTTTCGAGGAAGATGGTACCATGTATTACTGGCTTAGACCAGAAAAATGCCGGAATGACTTGCCTACACTGGAAATCGCAAGTAAACGGGGCATGCAGAAGAAGTTTGAAAAACTGGTAAAAAAAGGGCTTCTGATCCCTCACCGTAACCGAAGTAAAGTAGGGGCTTACTATGCATTTTCTCCTGTCGCAAAAAAACTGTTTGACAATACCTGTATTTTGGCAGCCTCTGACTTGCCCAACCTTAAAAAACGAAAGGAACAACTAATCACCCTATTAGTGGAAGTCAGTCAGGGGCAAACCATTGATCACGCCACAAGTGATCAGTTGTTCACCCTTATAGTGCAAAACCTTCTGGAGGGGCGACCAATAGTTCACCAGGATTATGCTTCACTGTTCACCCCGGATGTGAACGGTGATTCACCCAATAATATAGTTAATAATAATATAGTTAATGATAATAAAATTAAAACCTATACTCTCTCTAAAGAAAAAGAAGAAAAAGAAATTTTTGAAAGTAAAGAACAAATATTCACTGCTGTGCAAGAAGAAGAGAGGGAGGAAAATGTTTTGTTAAAAAAAGAACATACTCAGGCAGGAGGTAATGACCATGAAAAACTGAACAAGGATTTAGCTGCTCTGGAAAAAAGAATGGCAACCCTGGAAGCCAGGGAACTGGAACGGCAAAAAGAAACCGCTAAAACCAATGAGTCGCTCCTGAGCAAAGTGGCAGCTATGGAAAAAAGAATGGCAACCCTGGAAGCCAGGGAACTGGAACGGCAAAAAGAAACCGCTAAAACCAATGAGTCGCTCCTGAAAAGGTTAAGTGTCCTGGAAAAAAAAGCATTGGCTACGCCCGTAAAAGAAGAGGTTTATTCAGAAAAAAAATCAACTCAGGTAAGTGAAAAGAATCAGTCTGTTGCCACAGAAATGACCGAAAACAAACCCGCACCATCTGGTCAGCAAGAATCAAAACACCTGGTAAATCCGGTACCTTCCAAAGAAGAAGTCATTCAAATATTTACTGAGGAAGGCAGCACTGTGACAATGGCAGAAAAATATTTCAGTGATAACCTGTCGCTTATTCAGGAAGGTTTGATTAGTGAAGCCACGGTTCGCCGTAATGCCCTGTCAGCTGCTCCAGCAGACACAACGCAAGCGTCTCCGGATCAGGCAGAGCAAAAACCAGAAAATACTGCGGCAAAAGATACTGCCAGACAGCACGAGACCTATCATCTGGCACAAGAAACCTACGAAGCCTTTAACATTTTGCCTTCCAAAAAGGAGTTGGGAAACCTTATGCAACAAATTTCAAACATTCAACAGGAGCGTGACCTGAGCATTCAACAAATGCGGCAAAACCTGCAAATGTATCAACGCTTTATTCAAACCCATGGGGTAACGACCAACTACAGCCTCAAAAACTGGCTCACAATTGAAGGAAATGGCTATGGCAGAGACTGGTCGAAAGACCTCGATAGAGTTCAAAAAAAACAAGACTATCAACGAAAGAAGGAAATGGGGCAAATAATGTATACCTCCTACCAACAGGACTTTGAGCCCGCCACCAGACCAGACTGGTATTAGCATAAAACTCAAAAAATAATCACTCAAAAACTGATCAAAACCCATGGCCAAAAAAACAATGGTAGTACAAGGACAGGTTCCTCCTCAAGCCATCGATATAGAAGAAGCGGTACTCGGAGCGATACTCATTGAACAACCTGCCTTCATGCAGGTCATTGACTTGCTGCAACCCGATTACTTTTACAAGCCTGCCCACAAGGAGGTTTATCAGGCAATACTGGAGCTGTTTGCTCAAGCCAATCCAGTAGATATGCTTACAGTAACTCAGCAACTAAGGCAAACAGGTAAACTTGAAATGGCAGGAGGTCCCACTTTTGTCATGAAGCTGACCTCCATGGTGAATTCCTCCGCCAACATTGAGTACCATGCCCACATTCTGGTAGAACAGGCAATAAAGCGGCGGTTGATCGAGATAAGCTCCAAAATCCGTAAAGTGGCCTTTGACCACACCAGCGATGCATTCGAGGTCATAGATGACCTGGCAAATGATGTATTTCAACTAAGCGAGACAGGAATAAAGAAGCAGTTCAGCCGGGCATCAAAAATAGTCTCTGAAAACATACTCACGCTTGAGGAGGATGTAGCAAACCCTCAAAGAATCCAGAAAAACAAAATACCATCGGGTTTGTATAGCCTGGATAAGCATATTGGAGGGTTTGATAAAGCAACGCTGACCGTTTTCGCAGCCCGACCCGCGATGGGTAAAACCGCCTTTGCCCTGAACCTTGCCCTCAATGCCGCAGAAGTATTTGAGCGACCTGTGGCCTTTTTTTCACTTGAAATGAGCGCAAGAGAGCTGGGTTACAGGTTGCTTGCCATGTGTTCAGGCATTGCGTCTAAAAGAATCAAAAACAGAGCGCTGTCCCAGGAAGAGATACCAAAAGTAAGGCAGGCAGAAAAGCTCATCCAGAAACCTAACCTCTTTATTGATGACACCCCACAACTATCCCTACTACAATTCAAAGCAAAAGTACGACGGTTGGTGTTTAGCCATCAGGTGGAGTGTGTAATCATTGACTACCTTCAGTTGATGAAAGGACATAGTGGTCAGGCAAGCCAAAACCGACAGCTGGAAGTAGCCACCATTGTAAAGGATTTGAAGGCGCTCGCCAAAGAAATGGATATCCCCATCATTGCACTCTCTCAGCTTAACCGGGGGGTAGAAACCAGACCAGGGGATAAACGTCCTGTGATGGCCGATTTGAGGGAATCAGGAGAAATTGAGCAGTCGGCCGATACCATCGCATTTCTCTACCGACCAGCTTATTACGGAGTTACCGAAGATCACCTTGGAAACTCTACCGAAGGAGTCACTGAACTCATCATTGCTAAACACCGGGATGGTAAATCGGGAACGATTCTGCTGGATTTCATTCCTCAGCACCTCAGGTTTCAGGACTTGAATCAACAGTTTTGGAGAGAGCCCATACCAAAACCTGAGCAGCCAGGCAGGGCAACACAATCGCTCCCGGCAAAACAGTTCAGAGGGTTTAGTCAAAACCCTGACGATTTTGACAAATAAAAGGCATTCATAAGAATTAAATAAAAACAACAAAAGAGTTATCAAATGAAAAAGCAAAGTAACAATCAATCACAGAATAAGACCCCGGCAGAAATTTCTGGCATTACAAGTGGTTTTGAAGAATTGGATCAACTAACGGGTGGATGGCAAAAGGGGCAACTTACTTTGATTGCTTCACTTTCTGGCTTGGGTAAAACCTCTTTAATGGCAATGTTTGCCCACAGTGCCAGCAAAGAAAACACCCCTACTCTGATCTTTAACCTGGAATCACCAACGGATTGCCTTGTTCACAGAATGATATGCACCGAAGCAAGGGTAGAGATGAACAGCAGCAGGTCGGGACAACTGACCAGGGAAGAATTTGCTTCATTTGAAAAACAAGCCCAACTGTTGAACCAACGTCCAATATTTATTGATGACAGCAGTAGTTTTCCACTTCAGAAATTAAAGACCAAAATCATGCGGTTCAAAATTAAACACGATATTCAACTCGTATGCATTGACTTTATTCAGTTCATTGAAGTCAAAGAACAATCTTTTGGTAGCAGGTCTCAGGAACTCGCCTGGATCACAGAGCAACTAAAAAAAATGACCAGTGAACTGCAAATCTCCATCATTGCCGTAGTACAGTTAAATCGTTCACATGCCTTGGAAAGACGACCGCCTTGCCTGGCTGATCTGGAAGCCACCAAAAATGCTGATACTGTTTTATTTCTCCACCGGGTACCGGAAGATACCCAGGGCATTACGCAACTTATCCTGGCAAAGAACAAAGCCAAACCAACCAATGTAACCATACCGTTGCAGTTCATTGGCAAGCACACTTACTTTAAAAGCTTGCAAAAGTGATCCAGAGGGGCAGGTAGTGGTAGGAAAGGACTTAAACTCGTTACCCAAAACCAGAACCAGGCTTATGACTTGGTTCACTTTTGGCAAACGAAGCAACAATGCAAAGAAGGTTTTAGAGGAAGCTTTACATAACTCACTGACTATCAGTTTTTACGCTAAGTTGCGGAAAAATAAAAAGGCAGGAAGAGAAGCCCCTTTGATGTTATTCGTATGTCAGTCGAATGTGCCAAAGATTTGAAAATTTAGAAGAGAGTTTTGGCAAATGGCTAATGGAGAGATTATGCCTCCTCAAATACTACCTACAGCCTCTTTGAGAGGATTTAGCAGGAATCCGGATGACTTTGAAGAAAAGTAAATCCTGCCAGCAAATAGCAAAAATAGGTTTTTCAAACATTTTAAATCAAGATAACTCTTATGGTGACAGCCGATTTATTTCACCTTACCGAACCCCTTACTCATATTGCTTCTTACCCTAAAGCAGGTAAAACCAGCCTGGCGGTAAGCTTGGCTCTCGATGCGCTTATACACCACGATATGGGTATATTTTTTTGTTCGGCAGGCAAAGAAAGAGACATCAGGCATCGCCTGGTATCAGCCATGAGTGATATTGACCTGATGGAAATAGAGCACATCAAAGAAAGTCCCGAAGATGAAAAGTACAAAAAATACAATGATACGTTAATGGCCACTTTTAATCTTAATTTCATTGCCTGTAACATCAGAGGGGTTGCATTTGAGGAGTTCAGACGCAAATGCCTTTATCACGCCTATTACAATCAGGTTAAACTCATTATTGTAGATAATTTACATCAGGTAGTGGATGGGGACGTTCAAAGTAATATTCAGGAATTAAAAAAGCTTGCCAGCGTGTTGAATATCCCTTGCATTGTATTTACCCCATTGCCCCAGGCAGAAGATGACAATATACAAAAGGTAACTAAAATCAATGCTTTGCTGAACACTTATGCAGATGTAACCCTGTGGCTGGATCGTCCGGAGTATGAAATAGCGGCTCAACTGGAAGTAATTAAGCAGCCTACAGGCGAGCCTTCTGACATCCCCCTGAGTTTTACTCCGCGAACGGCTCATTTTACGGATGTGGAAATGATTGGCTTACATTTTATTCTGACAGAATTGGAAAAGGCAGGGTAGCATATTTGTGAGCCCCCCCCCTGTTATCTTAAATATTATGGGGGACATAGAACAGTTTAGTTTTCAAAAATAACAAGGGGCGAATGAGGAACTGGGAAAGATATTATTTTCTAAAAAAACGTTTTCACCCCACTCAAAACTTATGTTAATGACAAAATCAATGAACAAAGACAACTCAACACAAGCTTCACTGGAAGGCTTATTACCTATTGAAATAAAAAACGAAATGCCAGTAGTAGATAGCAGGTTGGTGGCAGAAACATTAGGAATCAAGCATAAAGCTTTGATGGCAACAATCAGGCGTTATCAGGCTAAAATAGAAGAGTTTGGCTCGCTGCCTTTTGAAACCGAAGTGAGAAAACGTGATGTAGGGGCAACTACCCTAAGATTCTGCTACCTTAGTGAGAATCAGGCCATCTTCCTTGGGACCCTTTCCAGGAACACGAAAAAGGTTGTTGCCTTTAAATCCAAACTGATTCAATCATTCGACCAGGTTCGAAAAACAGTTCAGGGACAGCCATTCAATCAGAAGCTTTGGGTACAGGCAGTAAAAAACCTCTGTGAACTAACAAAGTCCACCAAAGAAACTAAAAGGGAAATAAAAATATTGAACTCTCGGCAAACATTTTTGGCACACGAAATAAGTAGCATCAGGGATGCACAAGATTCCTTGACAGACGAAATAACCCATATCAAGGCAGCTCAAACAAGTTTACAGATAGAAAACTTCAACCCGCTTTTTACCAAAGTCAGAAAAGACCTGGGGCAAATGATGCAAAATTATTCGATCTGGTATGGGATGACCACCCAGGGACTCTACCAGATTCTTTACAAGGAATTTACCGTAGCATCCGGACAATATATATATCAGCAAGCAAAAATGGCAAATAAAACACCCATCGAGTGGCTCGAATCCACAGGCTGGATTTTAGAGGCTTATGACCTGGCAATAAAACATTTTGGAATACCAGAAGAAAATCAAGATTATAAGGGTGACTTAGGAAATCCTGACAGATAAGAGAGTAGAAGGCATCATAACAGTAGTTCAATCTTTCAAATTGGAAGAAAGACAACTACTGTTATTTTAACCAGTGAGTGATGCCAAGATTCAAAAATGGTAAATCAATCGGATTTTAATGATAAAACCAATGAATACAAATGATTTAAGGCCACAGTCTCCTGTGGCAGGTTTGCTTCTGGTAAAGGCATTGGCTGAGGCTCTAATGAAAGCTATTAGGTGTTATCAGGCTAAAATAGAAGAGTCTGGCTCGCTGCCTCTTGAAACGGTAGCGAGAAAACGCGATATAGAGGTAGCTACCCTTGATCAGGCTAGAATAGAAGAGTCTGGCTCGCTGCCTCTTGAAATGGAGATGAGAAAACGTGATATAGGGGCAGCTACCCTTGATCAGGCTAAAATAGAAGAGCCTGGCTCGATGCCTCTTGAAACGGTAGTGAGAAAACGTGGTGTAGGAGCTACTACTCTTGAAAACCATCAGGCTAAAATAGAAGAGTTTGGCTCGCTTCCTTTTGAAATGGAGATGAGAAAACGTGGTGTAGGGGCTACGACTCTTGAAAACCATCAGGCTAAAATAGAAGAATCTGGCTCGTTTCAGTTTGAAACCGGAGTGAGAAAACGTGGTGTAGAGGCAGCTACCTTAACGAAAACCGGGCGATTTCTGTTGACGCCCTTTCCAGAAAAAGGTTGTTGGTTGTTGCCTTTAAAAAACGGCAATACAAAGAAGGTTTTAAAGGAAGTCTTACATAACTCGCTGACTATCAGTTTTCCCGTCAAGTTACGGAAAATAAAAAGACAGGAAGAAGCAGACCCTTTGATACTATTTGTATGTCAGTCGAATGCTATATACAAGCAATTCTCTAAGGAAATAAAACATAAAATCAGGAAAGTTTGCTATAGCATCACCCAAAACATACAATTCCCTAAAACCTAAAATGTAAAGGTGTTTGCTTTTTCGCTTCTTTACACTATAAACAACTAAATAAAAATGGAGACAACAAATTTAATGATACAAAGCTTTGGGGATTCAAAAATTGTTTTTACTGGACAGGGCTGGATCAATGCCACAGCTACCCAGATGCCTGTTGAGGACATATATCAACTACTTTATAAAAGGTTTACGCTGATATACAAACAAAATCCATCTCAAAACGCCAGGCAAGCGAATACAACTCCCATTGACTGGATTGAAATACAGAAGCGTATGATCTGGCAAAACAGATTTTCGTAATACCAACAAATAACAAGTAG
The DNA here is from genome assembly GCF_000169175.1 of Microscilla marina ATCC 23134. Taxonomy (NCBI): domain Bacteria; kingdom Pseudomonadati; phylum Bacteroidota; class Cytophagia; order Cytophagales; family Microscillaceae; genus Microscilla; species Microscilla marina. The sequence goes on along the minus strand of NZ_AAWS01000009.1, from coordinate 125,887 downwards.
TAAAAGAATCAGAAACAAATGCCTGCAACCATAACCTTTTATTTAAAAAAATAAGTATTTAAAATTATGGCAGTAAATATTCCAACAGCAGAAGATCTTCAGGACTTAATGAAGGATTTTGAAAAAACAATGTATGGCAAGATAGAAGCGTTATTTAAAGCTGAAAACAGTGGGTTAGATATATACACCAACAAAAGAATCAAAGAAGAAATGGGAGGAGACATTAGCGATGATACCCTTGCCCGAATGAGAGAAAGAGGGGAGCTTCCAGCGAAAAAAGTGAGCGGAAAGTGGTACTATAAAGGAGAAGATATACGCAGAGTCTTTACAGAATAGTCGTACACACTACCAATGAAGTACCCCTCGTTTTATATTTGCTAAACACGAGGGGTAATATCTCTCAATCAGTAAACAAGCCTTCAAACTTATCCATTTCTTTTGCAATGGTTTCATTGGCAAGGCTTGCATAAATTTCTGTGATTGCTTCATTAGTATGCCCGGTCATTTCTTTTAGTTTTGATCGGTCAGTTCCAGCATTATACACCAAAGTGGCAAAGGTTCTACGCCCTACATGGCTTGTCAAGTGCTTATCAATTCCTACATACTCCGCAATCATTTTGAGGTAAGTATTGTAATTTCCACTGGTAATTACAGGAATCAATACACCTTTACTTAAACAGACAGGATCATCTTTGTACTTATCTAAAATAAACCTGGCCTGGGGAAGCAAAGGCATCTTGGCAATGGTGGAAGATTTTACCCGTTCTTTAATAATCCAGGTTCGCTCACCTTGTTCAATCAGGTGCTCTGGTTTCAAGTCCACAATATCAGAGAAAGCAAATCCGGTAAAACACTGAAAAACAAAACAATCACGAACTCTTTCCATACCTCGCTTATCAGATAAATCTACTTCCATAATTTGCTTTAATTCATCAAGGGTAAGGATAACCCGCTTTGGACGCTCATCTTTAGGGATTTTGAACTTCGCAATTAAAGGGTTAGTTCTAATTTCTCCCAACTGTACAGCGGTGTTGACTGCCTGACGGAAATGCCTCACCTCTTTAATGGCGGTCTGATGTTTCTTAGGCAAACGGGTAGAACCATCAAACCTGATCGTGGTTTTAGTAGTACACCAACCTACATACCGAATATCAAAGCCCTTATAAGCTTCTTTTAAAAGATCAGTCAGATAAATATCCTCCTTGCCATACTCATCCCGTAAAAACAACTTTAAGTTCTGAATGGAGATTTTGATTTTTCTTTGCGTACCACTTCTAAGTCCGCTCCGGTTAGCTGATCTGGTAAGTACTTCTAAAAAAGTAATCCCTTTTTCTTCTTCCCCTTTGGCAACTGCTTTTAATTTTTGAAGTCGTACTTCTTCTTCCTCGTTTAGCAAATCAGTATAAGCATTCAGAATCCTGCCTCTCATCTTATTTAGCAGGCGATTCATACTTTTGATCACTTCGCTAGTACCTTTGATAAAAATTTGATCTCCATTCTTTTCCAATTTGACCACTGGAGGCAACCATCTATCCATAGGTATTTTAACCTCAGTCTGGAAATCCACTCTTTTCCCTTGATAAGATATACGGCAAAACACAGGGGTTTCACCTTTCTTGTTTGTCTTATCTTTTCTTAATAAAAAACCTATTGAAAGTCCCATAATTATTGTATGTTTAGTTACCAATTTTACTCATATAGCAAATGGTAACCTACTCTAAGTTTTAGTATTTATGATGCTTATTAACAATCACTTACAATGCACAGCACTAGAGATACGACTACTTTTCAGGTTACCTAAAAGCTAAAATAGCACAAGGTAACCCCAAGGGTAGCTCGAATGATGCGTAAAGATGCGCATTACTGCTTATAAATAAAAGTATAAATAACTGAAAATCAAAGAGAAACAATGATTTGCGTATGATTAAAGAAAGGGGTTGGAAAGCAGGCAGGACTCGAACCTGCGACCTGCGGATAATGATGAAGTAAGTCTTGATTGACCCTTTTGGATAATTTCAAAACTTTCTTGGAAGTCCGCTGCTCTGCCAACTGAGCTACTGCTTTCGTATATGAAAAAAAATCGGGTGGCTAATTTTCAAACTACCGGATTGGAACCGGAGCCTCCTTGCGGAGGTTCAACCAATAGAAGTAAGTTTGAATGAAGCCTGCCCAAAATCTTTGTTTTTATACAGCTTTTCTGTATTGATGAAACAAAGTAAATGGGCTATTGCGCAATCTTTTTGCGTAGCATTTGTTTTTTCAAAAAACTTCAGAAAATTGTATAAAAAAACGTCTGCCTTTGGGTAAAAGCAGACGTTTTTTAGTTGTGGGTAATCAATGCTATTCTCCCTGCATAATGCCTTGTTTGCGTTTGCAACGATCCATAGACTTTTGGTAACGGTCTATGTCATCATTGATCAACGAAAATTGAATACTTTTCTTATAAGCGTCAATGGCTTCGTCGTATTCGCCTTTGAGTTCTTTCATGATGCCATACTCATTCCAGATTTTCGACTTATTCACTCCTCTTACCGTGAGTGCGCCTTCAAGGTGTTTTTTCAGTTCATCGAAACGCTCTAAAGTAGACAACAAAATGGCATAGTTTAGATATACCGCACTATAGTCAGGCGCGTACTTCAGCGACAAACGGTAACATTCCTCAGCTTTTGCGTAATTTTTATACTTGGTTTCATAAATCCACCCCAAGTGATTGTATGCCTTGCCATACTCGGTTTCTTGCTCAATGATATACACCAGTTTATCAAAAGCCTCTGAAATCAAACCATCTTTAATGTCTTGGTCTGCTTCTACAAATAATTTTTCCAGTTGTAGTATATTATCGTTTGTATCCATACTAAGGTCTGCGTTTTAATTAGGTTTAAACTCGGTTTCGTCGCCAGTTACTTTGCGTAGCTATACCATTGCCTGCTACAGGCTGTTCATTGGCTTTTTTATCATTTAACTTGTAGAAATTAAAAAGGGTATAAAAAATTGAATTCCAATTAATTATACCCATAATTCATTGCAAAAGGTTATTATTATATCTCCTAAAACATCATAATAGCTTTTACAATGAATATACATTTTAAAAAAACTTTCGTAAAGAACTATCCTCTTTAGTAAAAAAATATTTTCGTGGTCATTTTTGTGAGGAGGTCAACATATTTACTACCATTTCGGAAACATTTGATAAATCGTGTTTGAGTTTAGAGGAATGCACTAAACTAGAAAAGCTTCTGCAGGTTTTTTATTTGGGTCAATTGGTAGGTTTACCTACTTTGAACAGTATCTTAGTGAAGCATGGGGTTGTGAGCAATTCTGCTCAAATCAGCTATCAAAAGTTGGCTTCTAATTTATCTATTAGCACCATTCGGAAGCTATTTGAAGAGGTTTTTTCGGCTCAGTTGGGTCAGGTACTCCAAGAAATGAGTGAAAAAGATTCAAGTTGTTGGTCAAAAACAACGGTCACTGTTGTGTTGGATGATAGCGTGTTTCGGTGTTGGCTATCTTCTCAGAATCATTTGAAAGATTTTGAGGAGTGCTACGGGAAATTTTTTAGTGGTCAGTTTGGTACAAGTGTGTATGGTTTTCGGGTGTTGACCCTTGGGGTGAGCATTGATGGGGTATTTTACCCACTTTTCTTTGATTTTATCAAGAAGAAAACCTCCAACGCTTATCAGAAACCAGCAAAAGTAGCTCAAAAGCTTGTGAGGCGCTGGGGAGAATATCGCAAAAAGCTGACTAGAACTGGGTATGATTTTCCTACACTTCACCTGAGTTGTGACAATGGATATAGTAATGAGGCTTTGGCAGAAAGTTGTGCCCAAAATGGACTTTGTTACATCAGTGTAACCAAAAAATCTCATTATGTGGTAATAGAGGGTCAAAAGGTAAAGCTCTCTGATTGGATTGAGAAAGAATTTATCCCAGCAGAGCAAGCTCATCAAGCGAGTCAAAAAATGCTTCCTGAGGAAGATAAAACCACTTTTAAAAGGAGAATAAGTGCCTATTATTGTAGCAAGAAACAAGCTGTAACTTTGCTGTTTTTTCGGCTCAATGGATCAAAGAAAGTAAGTGTTATTTATAGCACAAGTAAACATATTTTCGCCAAAACCTTGCGAAGACACTGGTTTCAGAGAACTTATATTGAACAGTTTTTCAAATTACTCAAACATGTGCTCCAAATTGGGGAAGCCAGAACAAAAGACAAAAAAGGTTTTGAATTCAAGTTATACCGATTTTCTTATGTAGCCTTGCACGCACAAAAACTGGTGAAATGGATCAGAAAACAAATGAAGGGTTTTAACAAAAAAGGGTTCATTACCATACAGCGAACCCTTAATTCAGACCCGGATATTTTAGACCTTTTGCAAGAAAAATTAATAGCAAACATTTGTAAATCAAATAGTTATAAACAATGAAATAATTACAATTTAACAGAAAATTGACCATAGCCGCAGCTACTGTTGCCTCTTCTTCTTGTTCTTGTATTGATAAGTTATTTTGATCCAGTAATTCGGGAGAAAAGTGTTTGTTCACAAAATTTGTATCAAATTTCCCCGAAGTAAATGCTTCGTGTTGCAACACAAAGCGACAAAAGCTCAAGGTGGTTTCAATACCCACAATCTGATACTCTTCTATAGCCCTGATCATACGCTCTATAGCCTGTGCCCGGTCTTTGCCATAAGTCACCAGTTTGGCTATCATTGGGTCATAATAAATAGGAATGTCCATTCCTTGCTCAAAGCCATCGTCTACCCTTACTCCAGCACCTTGGGGTCTTTTATAGGTACTCAGTTTGCCAATGTCAGGCAAGAAATTATTCTTGGGATCTTCGGCATATACCCTTACTTCTATAGAATGCCCCTGAATGCTCAAATCTTCTTGCTTGAGTGACAAAGCCTTGCCTTCAGCTATTTTAATTTGTTCTTTTACCAAGTCTATTCCTGTAATTTGCTCAGTTACGGGGTGCTCTACCTGCAAACGAGTGTTCATTTCTAAAAAGTAGAAATTGAGGTGTTCGTCGGCAATAAACTCTACCGTGCCTGCCCCATAATAATTACAAGCCTTTGCCACATTTACTGCGGCTTCGCCCATAGCTTGGCGTATTTCGGGGGTAACCACCGCTGAGGGAGCTTCTTCTATTACTTTTTGGTGGCGACGCTGAATAGAACATTCACGTTCAAACAAGTGGATAACATTGCCTTGGGTGTCGCCCAATACTTGTATCTCGATATGCTTGGGCGAGGTAATGTATTTTTCGATAAATACGGCACCATCACCAAAAGCTGAGACAGCTTCGCTCACAGCACGGTTCATTTGCTCTTCAAAATCTGCCGGATTTTCCACCACTCTCATTCCTTTTCCTCCACCTCCCGCACTTGCTTTTATCAAAATGGGGTACCCTATTTCTTTGGCTTTTACCTTGGCCGCCTCAATGTCGGTAATGGCTTTGGGGGTACCAGGCACCATTGGAATGTCATACTTTGACACTGCCTCTTTGGCTGCGAGCTTGCTACCCATTACTTCTATAGCTTCAGGCGATGGCCCTATAAATATGATATCGGCTTCGGTTACTCGGCGGGCAAAGGTGGCGTTTTCGGACAAAAAACCATAACCAGGGTGTATGGCATCTACGTTCAGTTTTTTACAAACCTCAATGATCTTGTCTATCTGAAGATAAGACGCTGCCGAAGGAGGAGGACCTACACAAACAGCTTCATCGGCATACTTTACATGCAATGCATTTCGGTCGGCTTCGCTAAAAATAGCCACAGTTTTAATCCCCATTTCGCGGGCGGATCGCATCACTCTTAAAGCAATTTCGCCTCGATTGGCTACCAGTATTTTTTTTATTCCAGCGGTGTGATTTGAATTATTCAATGTTGGTATATTTTAATATTTTTGTGTCTAAAACTAACAATTGTATCGAGTAACCAATATAAGCTTTTAAGCAATATCGCGTATTTTTTATCTCTTGAAATGCTTGTATCAACACCTGATATTTTTGTGTTAAAATACCTGCCAATATTAAATTACATCTACAAAATAAAGCAATACATCATACCATTTACATAGCATATTTTTGCTTTTTCAAATTAGAGATTTATCAAGCAGGATTAAAAATATTTAAGTTATTTTTTCACATTGCACCTGACTTTTGGTCAAAAAAAGATACAAAAACCCTTCATTCAGTATAAATTAGGGCATTTATGCTTTGCAATCCAATATATTAACAATAACTTTGCGTGCTTTTTAGAGCATGTGCCTTTCAAGTATAAAAGGGGCTGCTTTAATCAAGTTGGTTGTTTAGTTGTGATGTTATCAAATGCATTTAAGTTACCCATTACATCCTATAATTTTGATGATTGCAATATTTTCAAAACATTGAAAAATGTTTTACTTCAAACGAACTATTGATGATAAAACTAAAAACAACTGAAACCAACACCTTTGGATTATTTATTTTAATTAAAACCAAATAGTACTGTGGACTTATTTGAAAAGATATTAGCCGATCAAGGACCTCTTGGAGCACACGCAGACGAATGGCATGGATATTTTACTTACCCTAAGTTGGAAGGTGAAATAAAGCCGTGGATGACCTTTCAAGGCAAACAAGTGCTTACCTGGAGCTTAAACAACTACTTGGGTTTGGCCAACCATCCTGAAGTAAGAAAAGTAGATGCGGAAGCCAGCGCTGAGTGGGGTATGGCTTATCCAATGGGTTCGCGGATGATGTCGGGTAACAGTAACTTACACGAACAACTTGAAGCACAACTATCTGAATTTGTAAAGAAAGAAGATACAGTATTGCTTAACTTCGGTTACCAAGGGGTGATATCTATCATTGATGCCTTGATTGACCGCAAAGACGTTGTGGTGTATGATTCACAGTCTCATGCTTGTATCATTGACGGTTTGCGTATGCACTTGGGTAAACGATTTGTGTACCCACACAACAACATCGAAAACCTGGAAAAACAACTTGAGCGTGCTCAAAAAGTAGTGGATGAAACCGGAGGAGCTATTTTAGTGATTACCGAAGGAGTGTTTGGTATGGCAGGTAGCCTGGGTAGCCTTCAAGAAATTGTAGCACTCAAAAAGAAACACAATTTCCGTTTGTTGGTAGACGATGCACACGGGTTCGGAACGATGGGTTCTACTGGTGCAGGTACTGGCGAAGCACTGGGTGTGCAAGACGAAATTGATGTTTACTTCTCTACTTTTGCCAAGTCTATGGCTACTATCGGAGCGTTTGTGTCTTCTACAAAAGAGGTATGCCGCTATTTGCGTTATAACATGCGTTCTCAGATTTTTGCCAAATCGCTTCCAATGCCTATCACCATAGGTGCTATCAAGCGTTTGGAAATGCTTCGCTCACAGCCTGAACTACGCGAAAACTTATGGAATGTAGTCACTACGCTCCAAAATGGATTAAAAGCAAAGGGGTTCAACATAGGTCAAACTCAATCGCCTGTAACGCCTGTATTTCTTAAAGGAGGTACCAATGAGGCAGGGCATATTGTAATTGACCTGAGAACTAATCATAATATATTCTGTTCTATTGTGGTGTTTCCGGTGGTACCTAAAGATGTGATCATGCTTCGCATTATACCTACTGCAGCACATTCAATAGACGATGTAGAAAAAACATTGGCAGCATTTGAAGATATTTCTAAAAATCTTCAGGCTGGAAAATACAACAAACCTATGCCTACTTTGGAAGAAGTACTGGTGTAGGGTGTTGCTTGAGTAATCAACAGTTATTAATCATAAACTTTTATTAATTAATTCTATGAGTAAGAATCGTTATAATGATGTACAAGCGCTCTTGGACGAAGTAAAAGAAGACTTTTCTAAATTCTATGAGAAGGAGAACCAAGCAGCTGGTACTCGTGTACGTAAGAAAATGCAAGACTTAAAAGTACTTGCTCAGGAAATTCGTACTGAGGTTCAGGATATCAAAAACAAAGCCGCTGAAACTGCTAAAAAATAGTCTTAGTTGCTTATAATGTTATCCAAAAGCTTAGCCCTTGTATATTCAGAATATGCAGGGGTTTTGTTTTTTTAAGGTAATCTTATTCTATTTTCAAAATCAAGACTCCAACACTTCTCCTTGTTTAATGCGCTTTTTCATCACCTTGGTTTTGTTGGTAATAAACAACAAATCGTCTTTGTCAAGCTGAGTAATAGTAAGCCACTTATCTATTTTGCTCATATCCCAATACACATCTATTTCGTTGAGTAGCAATTCTTCAAAGTCTGCCTCTGATTGTGTGGTACCCAAATGGCGTATTTTTTTAATGATGAGTTCAAAGTATTTGGCAAGTATTTGATCTCGGATTTTAAGGTCAGCAAACTCGCTCAATTTACTTAGATACCCCTGGGCTTCTTCATAATTTTCTGACACAATCAATAGCTCAATTATAGATAAATAAGCCAAGGCAAAATCACCATCTTTTTCGATGGCCACCCGGTAGTTTTCAATGGCTAGTTGATAGTCTCCTTTTTCTTTATAAGCGTTGCCTTTGCCATAATAGCTATAGGCATAGTCAGCGTCTAAGGCCTGTATTTGGTCATAGTTTTCAATGGCTTTGTCGTATTTTTTCATTTTAAACGCTGTATTGGCGTGTAGTATCAAAGCTATTTTATTTTGAGGCTCAAGGGTAAGGGCTTGATTAAAAATTTTAATGGCTGATTTATACTCTGCGTTATCACTGTGGGTAGCCCCTTTGAATAGCATGGCATTGGTATCTTCGGCATTGAGGTGCAACACTTCATTAAAAGACTCTCTGGCGTCTTTCAAATGCCCGGTTTCATACTCTTCTATTCCTTTCAGGTACCAATCTTCGGGGGTGTAGTCAGGCGCATTTTTTAGTTTTAGCAATACTTTTTTATATTCTTGTATTTCCAGTTTTGTTTCTGCTGGGAAAGTCAAAGTTTCGTTTAAAACCTGGGTTTTATCTGCCAGGCGTGCGCCCAACTCTAAGTAGTGTGCAAAATCTTGTTCCCAGGTAGGTACTTTACCTTTAAGGTTTTCGGCTACTTCTTCGTTTACTACTTTGATAAGGCGGTCTATCTCAGGGCGGGCATTTTTATGAATAATATCGGCTATATCAGTTTCTTTGATATACTTGGTCACTGTAGCTGCTACTGCTGCTTCACCTTTTTCCCGTACAATCTCTCTTACATCACGGTCACGCACTTTGCGCTGTATCATGTCTTTGAGGTAATAGCGAATAGACTCTTTAAAGTTTTCTTCTATCCATACTCCCAGCAAATGCCTTCCCAAGAAGTTGCGTTGCCATATCAATAGTATGATACCTACCACTATAAACCCGGCGATGATCTTTAAAGCATTTATATTCCAGTGAATTTGCTGGTATAGTGAATCTTCTTTAGCTTTTTGTTCCGACTCGAGTACTTTGATGGCGGTTTCTTGGTGGGCAAGCTTGTCTCTCAAATCATAAATCATCTTTTGCTGGTCAGAAATTGTCTTCTGCTGGGTTTGCAACAACTGTTGTTGGGTCTTGGTTCTATCGTCCAATGTACGGAGTTCTGTTACTTGAGCATAGGAAGTTATGCTTAATACCAATAAACTACAAAACAAATAATGATATAATTTTGGTAGATATTTCATCCTTATAAAAGTTACAGATTGTTTGACAATCTTTGCAAATAAACAAGCACCAACAGAGGCTGCATATAAGCTGTTTGTTTTGTGGTACCATTTATCTATTATGTTCTAATATAGAAAATTTTAAGTAACCTTACTTCAACCTTTATTTGTTTTAGCGATGGGTTGCTCAAGTCAAGTATTTATTTAAGTTTGAAGGTGTTGAAGTTTGCCACCGTATTTTATTTTGATATTTCAAGATATGCAATTGTAGTTCAAAACTCACACACTATTTATATTTTTAGCAAAAAAAAGTCACCTATCACTTACAAGCTCACCACGGCGCTACAATAAAATAATTGTATAAATTAAAGTACAATTTATTATTTATACCACCGTATTTACGATTGGCAAGAATAAACGCTCATTACACACTTTACATCAACATAAACCCTTGATTAACAACACTTTTCAAGCATTGCACTTATATCAACTGTGTTGATTGCCTAAGCATTACTCAGGCTTTATCTGTGCTGATAACTTGAGTAGATTTTGCACTATATAGGATTAATAAAAAAAAATATTATATTTTTGCACCAACTTTTCCAAAATCAGTACTTCAAAGAAGTATAAATATATGTATACAAACATAAAAAACAGTACATTTTAAGAGTAGCTATACACTCACCTAAAACTTAACCAGTAGCACATTTTTCACTTATACCACGATGAAACAGCTTACTAATTCTCCTTTGCATGCCAGAGCTACCAATTATGCCATGCACAAAATTACTGAGGGGTCGCGTGAAACCCGTATTGTAGGAGAGCTTATTGCATTAGAAAACATTCGAAAAACTACTGCTAACGAAATAGTACAACACGCCAAAACCTTGCTTGCTGCGCCCGAAGAGCCACCTGAACTACTGAGTTTATATGAATGGATTCAAGACTGGCTGGAGAATGGGCAGTCTCACCATCAAATCATTGAACAATTAAGAGCTAAAGGGGTTGAAAAAACTCAAGCAGAAGAAATTCTCCAACAAGCTATTTATTTTCAAGACTCTAAAAATGAACAAGTTAACAAGGTTAAAAATATTGCTGCACACTCCTCACAAATTCACCGACAAGTACAAATCTGGCGTAAGCAGTTGATGTCGCCCCATACCATCCAGCAAAAACTTCAAAAAAAATATAACCTAAATGCACAAGAAGCTCAAAGCATTTTCTTCAGTGCAGCTTTACACAACAAAGCACAACAACAAGTTGAAATTCAGGTTTCTGACCACTGTCCTCAAAATAATCAAACAAAGTGCTTGTTGATGCTTTCTTTCATTATATTGTGTGCCTTGGGTTGTCACTGGTTTTTAGAAGGGGTCACGGGTCAAGTGCTTACTACTGTTTTTAGCCTCGCGGTGGTGGCACTTATCACCTATCGTTTCACTCGCCGTCATTATCGGCAATCCAGTTACATTGAATGACTGACTACTTTTAACCCAACATGTCTGCGCTTAGTAAAACTACCAAACTTACCTAAGTGCAGCTAATCCAATGAACTTCGTCTCTGATTGTTGTATTTCTTCAGAAAACAGGTACCACCTTCTTTTAGGTTGCTTTATTTTTACTTAAGAGGCGCTCAATCTATATTGTGTACTTAACAAAAACTTATACAAGGTTATCAATATGACAAGTATAAACAGTATCATACACAGCCTGCTCATCGAGAGACAAGACACACAAACCATCATTGCCCACTTGGTAACTGAACATGGGTTGGAGAAAGATCAAGCTACTCAAGTAGTAATAAATACATTAGAAGAGATCGAAGAGGTGAGTAGCCACGCAAATATTCGCCCTATGCTTTATACCAGGATTCTGCAGGCAATGGAAGGCAAGCAAGACCACCAAGCACGGGTAAGGCATTTACTCAAAGAATACGGGAGTTTTGCCAATGACGACGATGATATAGAAAATACTCTATCAGCAATCATGGCAGGACGTAACCTACACAAAACAAAAAAAGAAGCCAAAGAAAAGCTGGCAAGTGTAGATGATGAAATCAAGGAGAAAGTGCTTTTCTGGCGAAATAATGCCTTCCCAAATAATGAAATTATTGAAAAGCTCATAAAAAAATACCAACTACCAGAGGATGAAGCCAAACACATTGTAAAAACCATTCACTTGTACAAAAGCAATGAAGTACGTACAGAAGTAAAAGAAATGGAGAAAGCCGTTGAGCACTCTAACAATAAATATATAGGGGCTATATTGATGGTGGTGGGTGTTCTTGTTACAATTTGCCTGTTTGTTTTTGATGAAGAAGGCGACTTTGAAGACTATATTATTTATGCCATTGGTTTGGCTATAAGTGGATTTATTCAAATGATGGCAGGGTGGAATAAGCGAGCATATCAAAACGATTAGATGCCTATAAATTTCATTTGTTTTGTCAACTTTCTCGTCACTCTTGCCGTTTATTCAAGCAAGAATAATTTATTGATCAAACACTACAAATATATGCAACCATACTCTCTTCCCTTTTTATCATCTCAATATTGCCTTACTAATATTTGAAATAAGAACTTTTATCAAACTTTATTTAATATAAGTACAAGGCAGAATTAAACATATCCTAATGAGTAAGTGTAACTACCTTATGATGAGTGAGTTATTTTTGCTTATAACACCGATATACATCGACATCTAAGGATTTATGGCTAATTACTCGCTGCTACTTACCTCACAAAACTTTATAAAAACATGGAAAAATTTCAGGAAATAAGTAACGACATCAGAAACAAGGTAATTGACTGGAAAAACAATGCTTTTTCACGTACCGAAATCATTGACAAACTAATGACTGTATACCAACTATCTGAGTCTAAGGCAACGCATATTGTCAATAATATATATACCATGCACGCCTTATTGGAAATGGCAACACACTCAGGGGGGCATGCTGCAAATGACGTCCGTTTAATGGGTACCTAGTTCTGCCACAATAATTAATGATACCCGGCTACGACTTACCCCTTCAAACTCAAAAGTTTGCAGGGGTATATTATATCCATACGTCAGGTGCACCACTCCAAACAGGTTAAACCCTACTTCAGGTATAACCCGCATATCTTGCTCAATCAAGTTGGTATAGTAAGCATAGCTCAAACGTGCAGTCAACGGCACCCCCCTTACCCAAGCTACTTCATAACCAAACTTTCCTCCAAGCACAAACTCTTTCCGAAAGTTAAACTCTGTGGTTAAAAAAGCACTACTTACTCTTTCTGGAAAATTGAGTGTAATAAAATCATGGGAAGGTTTTATTTTCTTGGTAATAAGGCTTACCCCTACCTCGGCAAAACTATTGTATTGATACGTATACCCTCCTCTGATTCCCCACTGTGCCTGGGTTTGCTGGATAGTACATATAAAAACTAAAGCTATGATGATGAGCCTGATAGATTTCATAGAAATTTTCTGGAACTTGATAACTAATGAATACAATTTGACTATATGGTTTGATGGGTAGTAGCGTGCAAGTATTCATCTAACATTTGTATAAGGGCTCTGGTGTTGTGCCCTACTTGCTTTTTATGAATCTTAAGTTCATCAATTTGTACTACTGGCATGATGCGTGTATTGGAGCCGGTTTTGAATGCTTCGGTGGCTTCTTTGAGTTCTTCAAGGTAAATGTCACGTTCTTCTACCTCAAATTTAGTTTTTGCTAATTCGATGATAATTTTACGAATGACTCCCCTTAATATATTGCTTTTGGGTGTAACCAAAGTATTGCCTTTAAATATAAAAAAGTTATTGCGGGTACACTCACTAATATTACCGTCCAGATGGTACAACGCGTCAGTGGCTTTTTGTATTTGCGCTGCTTTGGCTATTACCAAGGCACGCGAATAGTTGGTGGTTTTTATTTCTGGCAACTCACGTTGGTACTCGTGCGTAATGATTTTTACTCCCTCAGCATATCGCGCGAGTGGTATTGGGTGAAGGTCTTCTATTCTAATCAAAAAATTGGGCAATTCGGGTGCATAAAAACCGCTTTCAGAGTATCCACCTGTCATCAATAGCCTAATGCCTACATCCACAGTTTTATCAGCTCGCCAAAAAAGCAACTCTTCTACCTTTTCTTTGATGGTATCGCGGTCTGTCAGAAAATTAATGTCAAACGATTTTACAGAGTTTTCAAACCTTACCAAATAATCATCTAAGTGGACAGGAGTAGCATTGTAGGTACGCAAAAAATCAAACACACTATACCCCCGCAATATACCCAAATCGTTTGTTTTAAACCTTACTTTGTCTTCAGGGAGTATTTGCCCATTGAAATAACAATAATTGCTCATGATATTCTTTATTTGGTGATATAGCAGTTAGTGATTACCTACCAGAAAGCTCGCCACATTTTAGGAATAAAAACCCATTTATTATTTACATAAGTCAAACCATCGTAACGCATACCTGAGCTACTGCCTGGCCTTACATACCTAAAAGTATAAATGCGAATTCCTCTGGTAAACTTGTCTAAGATTTGAATGTATCCTCTGGCAAATCTATCTTTTTCGCTCTTTGACTCATTGCCTAGAATCAGTACACTGACCAATACATCAGTTTGCCCGTCTTTAGCCTTGATCATTTTCTCATTTGCATATTTTTTATGCAAGCTTTCGCTGTACTCATATAACTTTTGAGCATCTGCTTTGGTCTTCATGATTGCCTGGCAGTCTGCCAATGTAGCTTTTAGGCGGATCACAAGGGCGTTGTTCTTTGCCTTATTGATATCTTCGGCTATTTGCCCGACACCTGTTTTGGTATTGGCATAATTTAGCCCTTTTTGGGCACGGCAGGCGTTCAAACCAATGATTAAAACGATTAGAGATAAAGAGATTTTTTTCATTTTACCTAAGCGACTTGGGCCTCCTCTTTTTTTCGTCCTACTGCCTGAATTATCAACACTGCCAGTGCCCAAAACACATTGCCTCCTACCAACAAAACCAACAAATGTTTCCAGCTACTTTTTTGTTGCTCATAGGGCGACAGGGCTGGTTGTAACAATAAGTAGTTTTGAGGCTTTTTGATCGAGGGATTCAGGGTTTTCACTGCTCCGGCAAAAGTATAACTACTAGGATACTCTCGATAAAAAGTGGTTTTACGTTTGAGGCGTTTTTGAAAAATCTCTTTATAGTTAGGCTCAATCCCTACATAATGTTTGCCTACGAATACATTTGGCAAGGATTGAGATGTATTGGTTGCTACTAAAGGGGCTACATAATAATGAAAACTTCCTTTTTTAGGATCTGATTTGTCAACCAATGAATCTTTGACCAATTGATAACCAATTTTTTGAGCATCTATGGTATAGCCTTTAAAGCTGAAATAATCATATTTATTCTTTGCTTTCAGGGCGGCGTTTACGTCTAATGATTGGGCGATGCGGGCATTGGAAAGGGTGCTGTAGTCGTGGTAATAAAACCTAAACAATACCGCAAAAACGATAG
The DNA here is from genome assembly GCF_000169175.1 of Microscilla marina ATCC 23134. Classification (NCBI taxonomy): domain Bacteria; kingdom Pseudomonadati; phylum Bacteroidota; class Cytophagia; order Cytophagales; family Microscillaceae; genus Microscilla; species Microscilla marina. The sequence continues at coordinate 110,764 of NZ_AAWS01000009.1, read as the reverse complement.
ACCAAAAAAAAGCAAAAACTCCTACCTGTGGTTTGAGCTTTACTTTGTAAGCTACATTGGCTATCAATGTGCCTACCCCTAGTGCCACTATCACAAACAACAGCCAAGACCAAATAAAAGAAACCTCTTGTGAGAATAACTCTATGAGGTATACTGTGCATAAAATAGCTACATTGAACACCAAGGTAGCTATCAAAAATCCTGTAAATTTCTTCTGCATAAGTTTATACCAAGATTTTAAGTAATAAAGAAGTGGTTTTATTCTATACATCAAAAGAGTAAATGGACTCTTTTGATAAGTATCAAGGCAGCATTAAACATACATAATAAGTAGTAACTACTTTATGATGAGCAAGTGGCTCTTACTTGTAGCTTATAGCTAATTACTTGCTGCTACTTACACTTGACAAAACCGCCCCAAAAGTAATACATTTCTCAGTATAATCTATTGTACAAGATAGATGTTTTGTATTTAGGCAAGGTTTACTACTGCTTGATACACCCCTCTGACTACCTCAGTCATTTTGTCAAAATCCAGGGTATCTATAGTGTCAGTGGTTTCGTGATAATGGGGATTGCGATAAAAGGAAGTGTTATTAATCATGACAGCAGGGTAGCCTTCGTTCCAGTAACTGGCGTGGTCTGAAAAAGTAATACCAATCATTTGCGGAGGAGCATTGATGGCTTGTACATCAATGTTTGCGACTTGTTTCATACTGGTTTTTACCTCTTGTACCAAAGTCTCTTCTCCGGTTTTGCCTACCACTACAATAAAGTTACCTACCGAAGGGTAAATAGCCGCCAGTTCTGGAATAGGAAACTGTTGTGAGTTGGGTTTATCGCTGTAGTAACCAATCATTTCGAGGCAAATCATGGCTTTGATGTCTACTTTATTTTGACTCATAGATCGGGCATGTACAGCGCTGCCCTGCAAAGGAGTTTGAAAAAACGGAGGTTCTTCTAAAGTATAGGCTACCAAATCTACCCGACAATTAAGAGAAGGCTGTAGTTGGTCAATCAACCGTCCTACTTCGAGCAACCCTGCCACTGCACTTGCATTATCATCGGCTCCTGGTTGATCGCCACATACATCGTAATGAGCACCCAGTACAATACGGGTACTATGCCCCACACCAAACGAAGCAATGAGGTTTTGATAGGTGTTTCCTTCTGCGTCGTAAGCTTGTACTTCTGTAGGGCAATCCCATTTCTTAAACTCTTCGTGGATATAATGAGCAATGGCATTCAATGACTCAAGGTTTTGGTAATTTCGTGGTGGATAGACCGCTGTTAGCTTTTGCACATCGGCATACAGCCGCTTTTTGCTTACCGGAATAGCATGCGTGCTCATAAGTAATGACAGGTTATAAAAATAAAGTAACCGATGTTACGAAGTTTGTATTTTGGGAATTGATGGCTTAGTAATACGTGGCTCAAAAGTAAGTGTAAGCCTGTTTGCTAACTTCTTGATAAGTGGTATAACCTAGAAAAAACAAATACGATCAGCCTCCTTTAGAGGTAAAACCCACCACCATTAGAATAAGCCCTAGTATGCCTAAACCAATGGCTCCATATAAAGACATTTTGGCGGAGTTTTCTGCTCCTTGCACAAGTTCTTCTTCAGATTTGGTAGACACAATAAACTCTTCGTCTTTTTTGGTAGGCTTTACTACAGCCAAATTTCCGTGGCTTTCGGCAGCCTGCCCCAAAACGTATAACTTATGATTGTTGGGAATGATTTCTTCTATGTATCGGTACCCAGTAGTGGTACCACGAATGCCGTAGGGGTCATAACCAGTAGGCGGTTCAGGTTGGTATTCGTCAAGCGAGGTAATGGTATGCCTTTGGGCTTTATCCATTTCAACCAAAATACGTCCACTGCCATCGTCTAAATAAAAAGGAGCAAACCGTTCATTGTCAGACACAGTTTCTTGATGATTGTGCACCACTTCGCGTTCATAGTAGTTTCCCTCATCGTCTTGTTGCCGGACTATTTCCAACGTTTCATACTCGTGGATTACTCTGGCGCGGTAATAAACTACCTCGGCGTTGGTATGCTCAGATTGAAGGGGACTATCAGAGCGTGACATCCCTGATAGTTCCACTATATTTCCTCTGTAACTACCGTCTAATCCATCGCCTAGCTGTTTGTAAATATCTACCACATCAGCCACCTTTGAAGTCTCATGGTATTTGATATTCAAAGCTTTACTCAATTGTCTTTTGCGGTTGAACCACAACGCTACTGCTATAGCGATCAGGACTACTCCAATAATTACTAAGGCCATAATCTTTGTGTTTTCTAAAATTAGTTGATGGTCAAAGATTTGTTCTCTTGAATCAAATCATCGTACTCATCTGCAGTTTTTGCAACCATTTGTACTGCTGCCTCAAACTCATTCAAGTCAAGGTTTTTACCAGCCAATGAATAGCTAAACGATACAGTTCCATCAAAAGCTAACCCAAATCCTCCGAAAGGAATGTTAGCATTTAAACGAAGTAACTCTTCGGTAAGCGAAGCATTGATTTCTATGTCTTCGGCAAGATAAGAGTATACTTTTACCAATACATCGTCGCTATGCCAGGGTAGCACCTGAATAGTAACAGTAACAGTACCGAAAGTAAAGGTGTAGAAATCATCAATTTGAACTATTTCATAGTCATGAAACAGCTTTTCCATGTATCCTTCTACTACTTCTTTGGTTTTGTTAATGAGCCCTTCATTAACGCCAGTTTTTAAAACAGTGAATTTTGGCATAGTTTATTTAAATTTAAATATTTGTTCTATGTAAATAATTAAGACTTAACCACCTTGATTTAGTTTAGCACGCAAACGAGCCAGGTCATCATCAACGGCCGAGTTTTGCTCAAGCATTTTGAAGTCATCATCTAGTGAGGCATTCTCACCTTCAGCCAGCTCGGTAAAAGCTTGGGCTTCTGCTTCTTGCTTAAGGATTTTTTCTTCAAACTTGTCAAACTTAGAAAAACTACTGCTAAAATCAAGGCTGCCTACCTCTTTAGCAATTTGCTTTTGAGCCTTGGCTGCCTCGCTTCTTGCCTGTAATGTAGACTCTTTCATCCTTGCTTCGCTTAGCTTAGATTTAAGCATATCTACCTGGCCTTTGAGCTTGCTGGTAGTAGAAGCCGCCTGATCGTACATGCCTTTGTATTGATTGGCTTGTCCTTCTGAGTCTGCTTTTTTAGCCAACGCCTTGCGGGCTAAGTCCTCATTGCCAGCGCTGAGCGCCTGCATTGCTTTTTGCTCCCATTGTTGCGCAGCCTTGGCGTGTTGTTTATAATCACGTTCCAGCTTTTTTTCCTGTGCCATTGCAGTGGCAAGACCAGATGTGGCTTTAGAAATAGATTCTTGCATTTCTACCACCATCAACTTGATCATCTTGGAAGGATCTTCAGCGTTGTCAAGTGCGTCGTTAATGTTTGCTTTAAAAATGTCAGAAATTCTACCAAAGATACCCATATATTGGTTTTTGATTTAAGGTGAATGGTAATAAATTAAAGTTGTTGTAATAATACAAAATATCTTGATGATTCTAAAAAATATAAAAAAATATTATGATTTTACATAAAACATTACATTCACTGTATTTTTCATACTCTAGAACACTGTTTTTGGGTAACTTGTATTTCACAGTATGAAAATATATTTTTTGTATTTGTATGGATAGTTTTCGTCTTACTATCAAAAAATAAAGATAAATAAACCAACATATATAGAGGCTATGCAAAAGCAATGTCTATAAGTTATGAGAAAAACCTCATAAAAGTACAAAGTACCTGATTTCAGTTTTTTTTGCACTTTATTACTTGAGGCAAATCACACGATTGCTTTTAAGCATAGAAAAACAAGGTTGAACCTGAAGGCTATATAACAAAAAAAACTCTTGCCCTATACAGCACAAGAGTAATAAGTATATAATTATTTGAAGAGTTTATACTAACAATAACACCTTAGGCGCGTTTCAGCTGGCGTTGTCTTTGATTTGCTTTGATTTGTTGGCTCAACGATTTCATTAAATATATTTTAACAGTCCCTTTTTTATCTAGTGCTTGGCGGTTTTTCCAAAGGTTAAGAAACACTTCAACGATACATTCATCAATGATGGTATCGTTGCTGGTAAACCTACAGCCGTATTTGACCAATAAGGGCACATTGAGTTGAAATATTTCTTTGACTGTATTTTTATCTCCTTCTATCAGTTTTTGCCAAAATAACTCATCATTTTTCATTTTCCTGGATATTTAAAAAAGGTTGTTTATTAATCAATAGGGTTCAGTTCTCTATAGTTTTTTAAAATACTTATTACATAATTCGTGAAAACAATGAGCAATGGCCAACATCAGGTGTTAGCATTTTGTTAGACTGGGCATAATCACCTTAAAAATGACCAGTTTTATGATAAAAAAAATCAATTGCCAAGTAATTAACTGACAATTGATTGGGTAGTTTATCTTCAAATAAATAGTACAACTTTATGTGGTCACTTTTCAACTTCTCTCAAATAAAACAATCACCAAACATTGTCTGGTGATTGATTACGCATAATATATTCGAGATTAAGTCATTTTTAGTACTTCAAAAAAGTTTTGTGCAACATTCGCTCTCCGTTTTGTATTTTTATATAGTATTTACCCAAAGGCAATTTCAATACGTTGAGGTTAAACTGGGTACCTTGTTTTTGCAAGCTCCCCTGATACACGGTTTGTCCTCTTTCATTGTATACTATGGCTTTCACTTCATTGATGTCTTCCTCGTTGAGCTTAATCTTAAGTACACGTGCACTAGGGTTAGGATACATCTGTAGGTCAGCCTTCAACTCCTGGAGGTTATCCATGACCAATACAGGTACTTTTACAGCATTGCCTTTGGCTCCATTTGTATTATAAGGCACCGCACTTAAGGTATGCTCACCGGGGGTGTTCCAACTTACAGTTACCTGGTTGCCAACTTGCTTTACTATTTTACCACCTTCTACCTGCCACTGAACTTGGGCATCTTTGGCTACATCGGCAGTATAGGTTTGGGTATTTGTAGCCGATAGGCGCACTACAGTAGCCCCCGACACACCAAAGCCGGCAGGGCGCAAACGCGTATCGTACAAGAATTGACTGATACGTGGCAAAACATCTGTATGTAGGTGCCCTAAGTTGAGTACACTGCCAAAAAAACTAGAGATATCTCCACCTTTTACATGCACAAAATGGCCACGTCTGTTATAAGAATAAAACTTACGAGGGGCTCCCCTGTCTCTTGCCCTACCATCCACCATACTGCCACCATAAGACACAGGCAAGTCAAACCCCAATACTAAGGGAGAAATAATTTTAAACGGTTGTTTTGCTCCATAAGAAACCGCAAGGTCGTTACTACTATGAAACATAAGGGTTGGTACGTCGGTACTACCTTCTATATGCTCCAGATAGCCCAACGCCCCTGCCAGCGATACCACTGCATTGGCTTTTCCATCTAAGTGTTTGTTGTCTCCTACACAATCAAGACACCCTTGGTCGGGCAAGTTGTACGATTTTGACCTAAACCAGCCTTTCCAACGGTACCGGGTGCTACGTGTAGCTGCTGGACGCTCTGCGTCACGATCTAAGTAAGCATTTTGTAAGGAAATGAACCCACCTGCGCTATGTCCTGCTAGAAATATTTGGTCAGGATCTATGCCCAACCTTTCGGCATTGGCGCGAAAATAACGCACCGCCGAGCGACCATCTTGTACGCCACGATAAACGGCTCTTAGTGCTGCCTCTTCATCAAATACATTCATTCCCAAACGGTAATCGATAGCGGCTGTTACATAGCCTCGCTTTGCCATGCTAATTGCCAGGTCTCTGATATCGCCATACTTGCGGTTGCCTATCACAAAGCCGCCACCAAAACACACAATAAATACAGGACGTTTCACCTTGGTATCGCCAAAGGGCTGAAAGATGTCCATGTACAAATTGCGGTTATAAGTGTCATGTTCTTTGACATTAATAGGCAAACCAGCCGAAATGGTGGCATACCAACCTCCGCCTTTTTTGGGTTGGGGCACTTGCGTGCTAAACCGTACATTTTGAGTTTCGCTTACATTGGCAAACACCTCATTGAGGTATCGTTGCTGCGACCATACTGTAGAGCTCAACAGCAATACAAGACTTAATAGTGTGGTTACTCTTTTCATTCCAAGTAATAAATTTGATGTTTAAAATTATAGTGGTTGTATATTAAAATACATTTAGCTGCACCATACAGCTAAACGCACGTCTTACCTTCTGGAGCAATCCACCCACAAGCATGGACTGGTGATGGACTGTTTATTTTCTTGAAAAAATCAGCGAATATTCATGGATAATACTGGTCAATTAATGACTATTAGTACTGTGTCAAGCAAAAAAAATCAGCTAAAATGTAACCAAGGCATTTACAACAATTTGTTGCAAATACCTTAGCTACTTAGTTCTAAACTATGATAGGCTTAAAGTAATCATTAGTATTTTAGAAAGGTTTTATGGAGCATTCTTTCGCCATTTTGTATTCTGATATAGTATTTACCCAAAGGCAATTTCAATACGTTGAGGTTAAACTGGGCACCTTGTTTTTGCAAGCTCCCATGATACACGGTTTGTCCTCTTTCGTTGTATACTATGGCTTTCACTTCGTTGATGTCTTCCTCGTTGAGCTTAATCTTAAGTACACGTGCACTAGGGTTAGGATACATCTGTAGGTCAGCCTTCAACTCCTGGAGATTATCCATGACCAATACAGGTACTTTTACCGCATTGCCTTTAGCTCCATTTGTATTATAAGGTACAGCACTTAAAGTATGCTCACCAGGGATGTTCCAACTTATAGTTACCTGGTTACCAGTTTGCTTTACTATTTTACCACCTTCTACCTGCCACTGAACTTGGGCATCTTTGGCTACATCGGCAGTATAGGTTTGGGTATTTGTAGCTGATAGGCGCACTACAGTAGCCCCTGACACACCAAAGCCAGCGGGACGCAAACGCGCATCATATAAATATTGAGCAATGCGTGGCACTATGTCGCTGTGCAATTTTTTGCGACCAAGCGCACTGTTAAGGAGCCCGTCTACATGCAAATCGTGTCCACGTTTATCATAAGAGTAAAACTTGTTGGGAGCATTTACACTATTGGCGCGGTTTTGCACGAGATTGGATCCAAATGCTTCTGGCAGGTCAAACCCGGCAATAAGAAAAGAGAAGTTTTGAAAAGGTTGCCCTTTATCATAATTGACTATAATGTCGTTCTTGCTATGAAACATAATGCTTGGCACATCATTTTCGCCTTCGACATGCTCTAAAAAGCCCAGTCCACCCGCCAAAGATACTACTGCATTGGCTTTTCCGTTGACGTGTTTGTTGTCTCCTGCACAATCAAGGCACCCTTGATCAGGAAGGTTGTAGGTTCTTTCTACCAACCAGGCTCCCCAGCGATAACTTGACTTACGGGTAGACGCCGGACGTTCCACGTCACGATCTAAGTAGGCGTTTTGCAAGGAAATAAAAGCACCTGCGCTATGCCCTCCTATAAATATTTGATTAGGATCTACTCCCAACCTTTCGGCATTGGCGCGGAAGTAGCGTACTGCCGAACGCCCATCTTGTATAGCACGATACACACCTCGTAATGAAGCTCCCTCATCAAACATATTAACTCCCAAACGGTAATCAATGGCTGCTGTTACATAGCCTCGTTTTGCCATACGAATTGCCAGCTCTCTGATGTCTCCAAATTTGCGATTGCCTATTACAAAGCCACCACCAAAACACACAATAAACACTGGACGTTTCACATTATTATCGCCAAAAGGCTGAAAGATATCCATATGTAAATCACGATTAGAAGTCTCATGCTCTTTGGCATTGATGGGCACACCAGCTGCTATTGACTCATACCAACCACCACCTCTTTTGGGTTGGGGCACTTGCGTACTAAAGCGCACATTTTGGGTTTCGCTTATGTTGTCAAATACTTCATCGATGTATCTCTGCTGTGACCATACAGTTGAAGTAAACAACAGCACTAAGCTTAATAGTGTGGTTAACTTTTTCATTTTGTGTAAATAATTTAAATGTAAAATTACATTGGTTGTATAATAAATTGTAATTCGCTGTACAGTACAGCTAAGCATAGAGATTGTTCTATATAGATATTTTCATTGGTATACAATTCTTACAATAGTCCACATTGTTCAGGCGATAGTCAATGGCTATTACTTGAACATAAACACCTAGCATCATACTGAAAATCAATAGGTTGTTCATTTTCCTCTACATCTGTTGATTTTTTACATTGTTTGCTACAGGGTGCCAAAAAAATGCTTTGGTTTGGCAAAGAAGCTATCACTATGTTGAGCCATACCAAACTAAAAATTGTGGGAAAGTTTTTGGTAAAAAATCAACTATCAGGCAACACCTGACAGTTGATTGCACAATTCATTTTGCTTGAAAATTAGAATATTAAAAATATGAGAGTCGATTCACTGTTTGTTAGTATTTCAAAAACGTTTTATGCACTACTCGCTCACCGTCTTGAATCTTGATATAGTATTTACCCAGTGGCAAATTCAACACGTTTATATTAAACTGTGCTCCTTGTTTATTTACACCGTTCTGATATACTACTTGTCCCCTTTCGTTATACACCGCTATTTTTACCTGGTGAATACCTTCCTCGTTGAGCTTAATTTTCAGTGTATGGGCACTTGGGTTGGGAAACATTTGCAAGTCAGCCTGTAAGCTGCCACTTTCACCCATTACCAATACTGGCACGCTTACCATGCTACCTTTTGCGTCGTTAGCAGCATAAGGTATTGCGCTCAAACGGTGTTCACCGGGGGTGTTCCAACGTATGGTCACTTGGTTTCCTTTTTGTCCGATAATTTTACCACCTGTCATTTGCCATTTCACCTTAGCAAGGTGTTCAGCATCAATGGTGTAGGTTTGAGTATTGTTTTGCTGCATATTTACAACTGAGGCTCCTGCTATGCTCAATCCAGCAGGGCTTAGGCGGGTGTCGTATAAATATTGGCTCATACGAGGCAAAATATCGCTATGTAGATTTGAGCGGTTGTTACCATTGACGTGCACGTCGTGTCCTCTGCTGTCATAAGAATAAAAAGCACGGGGGGCATTTACTTGGTTTGCTCTGGAGTCAATACGGCTACTACCATAGGCTATAGGTAGGTCAAAACCAGCCACTAACCACGAAATACTACTAAATGGTTGTCCAGAATCATAGGGCACAGTATTGTCATTTTTACTGTGAAACATTACATTAGGAATATCACTGCTGCCTTCTATGTGCTCTAAAAAACCAACTGCGCCAGCTAAAGACACAATGGCATTGGCCGCACCACTCACTTGTTTGTTATCTCCTGCACAGTCAAGGCACCCCTGATCAACTAAATTATATGTTCTTGAGCCAATCCAGGAACCCCAACGATAGCTTGAATTGCGGGTATCGGCAGGTCTTTCGTTGTCTTTGTCTAAATAAGCAGTTTGTACGGCAATGAATGCTCCTGCACTATGCCCAGCAATAAAAACCTGGTTTGGGTCTACGCCCAAAGAGGCTGCATTGGCTCTGAAATAACGAATGGCGGAGCGTCCATCTTGAACTCCACGATAAACCGCTCTAAGGGCAGCTCCCTCATCAAAAACATTCATCCCAAGACGGTAATCAATAGCCGCTGTAACATAGCCTCGTTTTGCCATACGAATTGCCATCGTTCTAATGTCACCCAAGTTGCGATCTCCTGCTACAAAACCACCACCAAAGCATACAATTAATACTGGGCGGTTTGTATTATTATCGCCAGCAGGTTTGAATATATCCATGAATAAATCTCGCTTGCGGGTATCGTGCTCCTTGGCATTGATAGGCAACCCTGTAACCGATTCATACCATCCTCCACCGGGCTTAGACTCAGGTACTTGCGTACTAAAACGCACCCCTTTTGTTTCGTTTACATTTGTGAAAATTTCGTCGATATAACGCTGTTGTGCCCACGCTCCGGCAACCGCCAATAGCATGAGGCTTAATAGTGTAGTTAAACGTTTCATTTGTGTAATAAAATTGAAGTACTTATAAATTGTAAATTAATCTGATATGTAAAATTCTTGTTCGTATTGAATGTCTTCTCTTCTTTCTGTACTATTTTATTCTCAGTCTGTATTGTGTATAATTTATTTCTTTATTGGCAGATCACCCCTTGATAATGTTCTATGTATTCTTGTTACTTTTTTTGCGAATTTATAAGGTCATATACCCTATTTTGGAGAAAAGTACTTTGCTTGTACCTTTTCATAATGGCGTAATATCGTTCGAGCATCATCCCTCGCTCTACTATGATCTTGTCGTCTTCTACTTTCTGCTTAAGCTGTGTTTGCTTCACCGTATTGCGTATGCTGTTCAATGCTGTTTGCTCTGTTGCAGAGATTTCGATTTGTTGCTGAGTAAACTTGGCACGCATAATCTCGCCAAACCTCTTTTCACTTAATGAGCTTTTGAGCACTGCATCACGTACCGCCATTTCGGGGTTACCACGTGGACGTAACCTTAAATAGTTATAAATGGAGGCAAACTTTCTCAATTCTTTGTCCGAAAACTCCTGCTTGGAAGCCTGCTGTTTGGAAGGCACCTTTGTACAAGAAAACAAGCATAAAATGCTCAGTAAAAAAACTATGTATTGTTTTGACATGGGTTAAAAGCTTAAAAGTTGTATAATACAACTATATGATTACTATCGTAGGTACAAAAACAATTTTAACAGTATAGTTTATTGTACCATGTGGGTTTCCCCTTTTCTTATAATAAAATACCTTTAATTAAACCTTCGCTAATTTAGAAGTGCCTGAATAAGTAAGAAAACATTACAATGTAACTTACTACTCAAAGAAGTTTTGCCTGGTGTGTAAAGTATAAAAATAGTATGAACGCATACTATAATATTATGAATGCATACTATTATTTACTGCGAATGTACAATAGCGTTTTTAATTACGCAAACAAAAACCCTAAAAAGTCATATTTCAAGGAATAATATTACATAAAGTAATGAATGACCAATGGTTAGTGCCCTAAAACAGTCAAAAAACAGAATATCACTATGCCTCAAAATATTAACTTTTGAAATACTTTGTATTCTTAGTAGCTTTGCCCTCGTATTATCAATATATTCTACCTTTCTTACTGATCTATTACATAGCTTAACAACCTATCAACTTTTCAGTATGCGAAACATTTGAACGTAAGTATATGGCAAAAGTCGCATTAATTACAGGTATCACTGGGCAAGACGGTGCTTATTTGACAGAGTTTCTCTTGAATAAAGGATATGAAGTTCATGGCATCAAGCGTCGCACCTCTCTTATCAATACAGATAGAATAGACCACCTGTACCAAGACCCACACGAAAGTGAAATTAAGCTTACGCTACACTATGGAGACTTGACAGACTCTACAAATATTATAAGAATTATTCAAGAAGTTCAACCTGACGAAATTTACAATTTGGGCGCAATGTCTCATGTAAAGGTAAGTTTTGACTCCCCTGAATATACTGCCAATGTAGACGGAATAGGAACACTTCGTATTTTAGAAGCTGTACGATTACTCGGGCTTACCCAAAAAACAAAAGTGTATCAGGCGTCTACTTCTGAGTTGTACGGGTTGGTGCAAGAAGTACCTCAGAGCGAAAAAACACCATTTTACCCCCGCTCGCCTTATGCAGTAGCCAAGCTATATGGCTACTGGATTACAGTAAACTATCGTGAGGCTTATCAAATGTATGCAGTCAACGGGATTTTGTTCAATCACGAATCGCCGTTAAGAGGAGAAACTTTTGTCACCCGAAAAATTACCCGTGCTGTGGCACGCATTGCTTTGGGGCTACAAGAGAAAGTTTATTTGGGTAATTTGGACGCCAAACGTGACTGGGGGCACGCTAAAGACTATGTAAAAGCGATGTGGCTGATGCTGCAGCAAGACACACCAGAAGATTATGTAATTGCTACTGGTATTACTACCCCAGTACGTGATTTTGTAAGGATGGCCTTTATGGAATTGGGTATAGAAGTAGATTTTGAGGGGAAAGGTATCAATGAAACGGCTGTGGTAACCCATTGCACAAATACTGATTATCAGATAAAAAAAGGCACTCAAGTTGTAGCGGTCGATCCTCGCTATTTTAGACCTACAGAAGTAGATTTACTCATAGGAAACCCCGAAAAAGCTCAAAAGCAGTTAGGCTGGACTCCTGAACATGACTTGCCTGCCTTGGTAAGCGATATGGTAAAATCAGATATTGAATTGTTTAAACGTGACCAATACCTAAAAAAAGGTGGACATAATATAATGAACTATCATGAATAAAAACAGTAAAGTATATATTGCTGGACATAGAGGAATGGTGGGTTCTGCTATTCTGCGACGCCTACAAAAAGAAGGTTTTGATAATTTTGTGTATAGTAGTTCTAAAGATACTGATTTACGAAATCAAACAGCAGTAGCTGATTTTTTTGCAAGAGAAAAACCTGAATATGTGTTTTTGGCGGCAGCCAAAGTAGGGGGCATAGTTGCCAATAATACCTACCGGGCAGAGTTTTTATATGATAACTTGATGATCCAGTCTAATGTGATTCACCAAGCTTATGTACATCAAGTAAAAAAACTATTGTTTTTAGGATCATCTTGTATATACCCTAAACTTGCCCCTCAACCTCTCAAAGAGGATTACTTGCTTACAGGAAGCCTAGAGCCCACCAATGAACCTTATGCCATAGCCAAAATAGCAGGGGTTAAAATGTGTGAAGAATACCGCTTTCAGTACAAATGCGATTTTATCTCAGTCATGCCCACCAACCTATACGGCACTAATGATAACTACGACCTGAAAACATCGCACGTATTGCCTGCTTTATTGCGTAAGTTTCACGAAGCCAAACAAAACAACGAGCCCTCGGTAGAAATATGGGGGACTGGTTCTCCTTTGCGTGAGTTTTTGCATGTAGACGACTTGGCTGATGCTTGCTATTTTTTGATGAAAAACTACAGCGAAAAAAGCTTGATCAATATAGGTACAGGTACAGATATTAGCATTAAAGATTTGGCACTTCTGATCAAAGAAGTTACTGGCTATAATGGTGAGTTATGTTTTGACACCTCCAAACCAGATGGTACTCCCAGAAAATTAATGGATGTAACCAAGTTACACCAACTAGGATGGCAACATCGAATAAAACTAAAAGATGGCATCACATCTACTTACAAAGAGAAGTTTTTGATTTAACCTAATTATACATGAAAATCTTAATCACTGGCGGAGCAGGCTTCATAGGCTCTCATGTAGTACGGTTGTTTGTAAACAAATACCCTGACTACCAAATATTTAACCTAGACAAGCTTACCTATGCAGGCAACTTAGACAACCTCAAAGATATTGAGCAAAAGTCTAACTATCACTTTATAAAAGGGGATATTGTAGACCAAGATTTTGTACAGGAGTTGTACCACAAACATAAGTTCGATGGCACCATTCACTTAGCTGCCGAGTCGCATGTAGACCGTTCTATTCTCAATCCTCTGGAGTTTGTTCAAACCAATGTGATAGGTACAGTCAATTTGCTAAATGCAGCACGCGATATCTGGAAAGAAAATTATACAAATAAGCTTTTTTACCATGTATCAACCGACGAAGTATATGGCTCTTTGGGTAATGAAGGACTTTTTACCGAAAGTACCGCTTATGACCCTCACTCGCCCTATTCGGCATCCAAGGCCAGTTCAGACCACTTCGTAAGAGCTTACCATGACACTTATGGCTTGCCAATTGTCATCTCTAATTGTTCTAACAATTATGGTGCTTACCAATTTCCTGAAAAACTTATTCCTTTATTTATTCATAACATTAAGAATAGTAAGCCTCTGCCAGTCTATGGCAAGGGAGAAAACGTACGAGACTGGCTATATGTAGTAGACCACGCCAGGGCTATTGATTTGGTTTACCACCAGGGCAAACAAGGCGCTACTTATAACATTGGGGGGTTCAATGAGTGGAAAAATATTGATTTGATTCGCTTGATGTGTCAAGTGATGGACAAAAAGTTAAATCAGACCGAGGGCACTGCCGAAAAACTCATTGAATTTGTGAAAGATCGTGCAGGACATGATTTACGCTACGCCATTGATGCTTCTAAAATTAACCAAGAACTAGGCTGGAGTCCTTCTGTTACTTTTGAACAAGGCATAGAACTAACTATTGACTGGTACTTGGAGAATACTCAATGGCTAGACAATGTGACAAGTGGTAACTATCAAACCTACTATGAAACTCAATATGTTAAACGATAACCTACAACTATAACAGCGAACTACAATGAAAGGAATTATTCTAGCGGGGGGCTCAGGAACTCGTTTACACCCTTTGACCTTATCGGTAAGTAAACAATTGCTCCCGGTATATGACAAACCCATGATTTATTATCCGCTTTCTACCCTTATGAGTGCGGGTATTCAAGAAATTCTTATTATTACTACTCCACAAGATAATCAATTATTTAGAACTTTGCTGGGAGACGGTAAACGCCTGGGTTGCTCTTTTTCTTATGCCATCCAAGAAAATCCTGAGGGGTTGGCACAAGCTTTTATTATAGGCGAAGAATTTATTGGAAGTGACAGCGTAGCGCTTATTTTGGGTGATAATATTTTTTATGGTACAGGGCTGGAAAAGATACTACAGGAACAAAACAATCCAAAAGGAGGAGTAGTGTTTGCCTACCACGTATCTGACCCTGAACGCTATGGTGTGGTAGACTTTGATGCCAACAATAAAGCCATTTCTATTGAAGAAAAGCCAAAAAAACCAAAGTCTAATTTTGCCGTACCTGGTTTGTACTTTTATGACAATCAAGTAGTAGCAATGGCCAAAAACCTTGAGCCTTCTGCCAGGGGTGAACTTGAGATTACAGACATTAATCGTATTTATCTGGAAAAAGAACAACTTTCGGTAGGTATTTTAGATCGTGGAACTGCTTGGTTAGATACAGGTACATTTACCTCGCTTATGCAAGCAGGTCAATTTGTACAGGTCATAGAAGAAAGGCAGGGACTGAAAGTAGGTTCTATTGAAGAAACAGCCTATACAATGGGCTATATCAACGAAGAAGAACTTATGACAATAGCTCAACCCTTGGTAAAAAGTGGCTATGGCAACTACTTGATTAATTTAGTAAAACAAGAATTTTAAGCAAAACAATATAAAACGCGTATACAATGCCTTTTACAGAAACTCCTCTCAAGGACCTTTGGTTGTTTGAACCCAGAATTTTTGAAGACGACCGTGGTTATTTCTACGAAAGTTTTAACCAAAATGAATTTACCAAAGCCACTGGTATCACTTCACCTTTTATCCAAGACAATCACTCCTTCTCAAAAAAAGGAGTGTTACGCGGATTACATTTCCAAAAGCCACCCCATGCACAGGCAAAGCTGATCAAAGTGATTCAGGGAACCATTTGGGACGTAGTGGTAGACTTAAGAAAAGACTCACCCACATTTAGTCAACATCTAGGATTTGAGCTTTCGGCAGGAAACAAAAAACAGCTATACGTACCTCAGGGGTTTGCCCATGGTTTTATTGTATTGAGTGATTCTGCCGAAGTCTTATACAAGTGTGACAATTTTTATGCTCCACAGGCAGAATCAGGGATTATTTACAATGATTCTGACCTTGCAATTGATTGGAAAATAGATAGTAGTAATATAATTATTTCAGAAAAAGATGCAGTTTTAGCAACTTTTCAACCATCTAATATACCATTCTAAGCTCTTTTAACATTATCTCCTTGTTTTAGGTAATAAAATACCCTTAACTTTGCTTACTTAACACCTGTCTCATGTTTTAATTATAAACTGAAAATGTATAATCACCCCTTTCATAAAAATGATTTAAGCCAATGTGTTTTCTTAATTACAGGAGGAGCTGGCTTTATCGGTTCTAATCTTATTGAATACTTACTAAAATACAATGCAAAAGAAGTAAGAGTACTGGACAACCTATCAACTGGTAATTACGACAATATCCAACCATTTGAAAAACATCAACAGTTCAAGTTTATAGAAGGTGATATACGAGATATAGAGACTTGTCAAAAAGCTTGCAAGGGAGTCGATTACATTTCTCATCAAGCAGCCTTAGGGTCTGTACCCAGAAGTATAAACGACCCTGCCACTACCAATGCAGTAAACATCAGCGGCTTTCTAAATATGATGATTGCAGCAAAAGATAATCACATAAAAGGTATGGTGTACGCATCATCTTCTTCGGTATATGGAGACAGTAAATTATTGCCTAAGCAAGAGGATAAAATTGGACACCCTTTGTCGCCCTATGCAGTCACCAAACTTGTCAATGAACAATATGCACGTGTGTTTGGTCAGGTGTATGGTTTGAAGCTCATAGGGCTTAGATATTTCAATGTATTTGGTCCTCGCCAAAGTCCAAAAGGTGCCTATGCTGCAGTTATCCCCTTATTCATTCAAGCTCTCATGGACAACCAACCTCCCACTATTTTTGGAGATGGGGAACAAACCAGAGATTTCACCTTTATTGAAAATGTGGTTCAAGCCAATATAAAAGCTATGTTTGCAACCAAAGAAGCTGCTTGGGGTGAAGCATATAATATTGGCGTAGGCGGACGAACATCACTCAATGAGTTGTTTAATATTTTAAAAGAAAAATCTGGAAAACACTTTAGTCCTGCATATAGCAAACCCAGAGTTGGTGACGTGAGAGATAGCTTGGCTGATATTAGTAAAAGCAACAATTTATTGGGCTATGCTCCTCAAATAACCATTCAAGAGGGTTTGCAACTTACACTTGATTGGTTTAAACAAAATACAAGTAAAGTTTAAGGTAAAACTTAGACAATTGGTGTAATGTGTATTAATCTAACATTTTCTTCATAATATTGTACCTTGAATAAGTCTTAATATTTGATATTAACAATATAGGATTGATGGATAAAAAACTGGCAATTATAGGGTTAGGCTATGTTGGCTTACCACTTGCTGTGGCGTTTGGTAATAAATATTCAGTTATAGGATTTGATATAAACACCACAAGGATCAACGAGCTCAAAAATGGTATTGATAAGACTCTTGAGGTGAGTACAGAAAAGTTGAAAGCTACTCAACAGCTTGCGTTTAGTGATGATGTAGAAGCCATTCGTGGTGCTGATATATATATAATCACCGTGCCCACACCTATAGACCACTCCAAACAGCCTGACCTAACACCGCTCAGGAAGTCATCTGAAAGCATCGGTAAAGTACTCAAGAAAGGAGACATTGTAGTGTATGAGTCTACTGTGTTTCCGGGATGTACAGAAGAAATTTGTGTACCCATACTAGAAGCTCAAAGCGGGCTAAAGTATAATGAAGATTTTTACTGTGGTTATTCTCCTGAAAGAATCAACCCAGGTGATAAGGTACATACTGTAACTAAGATCAAAAAGGTAGTCAGTGGTAGTACCCCAGAAGTAGGGCAAGAACTCAATGACCTATATGCATCTATTATCACTGCTGGCACTTACTTGGCTTCCTCTATCAAGGTAGCAGAAGCTGCCAAAGTCATAGAAAACTCACAAAGAGATTTAAATATTGCTTTTGTAAACGAGTTGGCACTCATATTTGACAAGCTAGATATAGATACCCATGATGTTCTAGAGGCTGCTGGGACAAAATGGAACTTTTTACCGTTTAGACCAGGATTAGTGGGTGGACATTGTATTGGGGTTGATCCTTATTACCTCACTCATAAAGCAGAAAGCATTGGCTATAACCCACAAGTAATTTTATCAGGAAGAAGGATTAATGATAATATGGGACAATATGTAGCCAATAAAATCATCAAATTATTGATTCAGGGTAACTTTACCATTCGCGAGTCACGTGTGTTAATTTTAGGCTTCACTTTCAAGGAAAACTGTCCTGATACCCGCAATACAAGGGTAATTGACGTTGTGAAAGAATTAAAAGAGTTTGGAGTAAACGTAGAAGTACATGACCCTCACGCAGATAAACATGAAGTAATGGAAGAGTATGGGTTAGACCTCATTGACCAACCTGATGGGCAATATGAGGGGATTATGTTGGCAGTTTCTCATACTGAGTTTGAGAACTTCCCTTTGAGTACTTATAAAAAAGAAAACGCCATTGTATATGATGTAAAAGCATTTTTTAATAAGGAACAAGTGGATGCCAGATTATAAATATCCTAGTATATGTTGGTATGGAAAAAATAACTAGTCAAAATATTCAAATGGTTGACCTGAATGGTCAATACAAAAAAATAGAGGTAGAAGTAAACGAGGCTATTCAAGAGGTTATCAACTCTTCTCACTTTATCAACGGTCCTCAGGTAAAAGCTTTTGCTCAGGATTTAGCGCATTATTTACAGGTAAAACAGGTCATTCCCTGTGCCAATGGTACTGATGCCTTACAAATTGCCTTGATGGCATTTGACCTTAAACCTGGTGATGAAGTCATTGTTCCTGCATTTACCTATATAGCTTCAGTAGAAGTAATTGCTTTGCTAGGGCTTATACCAATACTGGTAGACGTAGACCCCAATACATTTAATGTGTCTGTTGATGCTATCCGTCAAGCAATTACTCCACGAACCAAGGTTATTTTGCCTGTGCATTTATTTGGGCAATGTGCCAACATGGAAGCTATTATGAGTATAGCTAAAGAGCATAAACTCTGGGTGTTAGAAGACAACGCTCAGGCAATAGGCGCACAATATACTTTTTCTGATGGAAGTACTCAATCGGCAGGTACTATTGGGGATATTGGAACAACCTCGTTTTTTCCCTCTAAAAACCTGGGGTGTTTTGGCGATGGTGGTGCTATGACAACCAACAACGAAGAATTGGCTCAAAACACACGTATAGTAGCCAGCCATGGGCAGACCAAAAAATATATTCATGATGTTATAGGGGTCAACTCTCGTTTAGATACTATCCAAGCGGCTTTACTACAAGTAAAACTCCAGCACTTAGACTCATACATTGAAGCTCGCCAAAAAGCAGCCACTTATTATGATCAAGCATTCGCAGAATTTGAACACCTGAAAACTCCTGTACGCTCTAATACGTCTACGCACGTGTTTCATCAGTATACCCTTCAAATGGATGATCCCAGTAAAAGGGATCAATTGAAGGAATATTTGCAAAAAATAGGTATACCATCTATGATTTACTACCCACTACCTATCCACTTTCAAAAAGCTTTTAAGCATTTTGAAAATATTGAGTACAAAAAAGGAGATTTTCCAGTCGCTGAAAAGTTATGTGAATCAGTCATATCATTACCTATTCATACCGAACTTAACGAAAGCACTCAAGACTATATCATAGAACACGTTAAACGTTTTTTCAATTAAAACTATGAGTGATTTCTTTGCACACGAAACTGCTATAATAGATGAAGGTTGCTCTATTGGTAAAGACTCCAAAATATGGCACTTTTCGCATATTATGCCCAACTGCACCATCGGGGAAAAATGTAATATTGGACAAAATGTAGTTGTTTCACCAGAAGTAGTTTTAGGGAAAAATGTCAAAGTTCAAAACAACGTTTCTATCTATACAGGTGTTACCTGTGAAGATGATGTATTTTTAGGTCCTTCTATGGTTTTTACCAATGTAACCAACCCACGTAGTGCTATCAACCGAAGGGGGCAGTATAGTAAAACTAACGTAGGCAAAGGAGCTTCTATTGGAGCCAATGCTACCATTGTATGTGGTCACGATATTGGTAAGTTTGCTTTTATAGGTGCAGGTGCGGTAGTCACTAAAAATGTACCTGCTTACGCATTGGTAGTTGGTAACCCTGCCAAACAAACGGGTTGGATGAGCGAATATGGTCATCGTTTGGAGTTTGACCAAAATGGTTTTGCTATATGCCTTGAAAGCCAGGAAAAATATCAACTCTTAGATGGTATTGTCAAAAAAATGAAGCCTTAAAAATATTATTACAATGAAAAACTTTGCCCTTATAGGAGCTGCTGGATATATTGCTGTAAGACATATGAAAGCTATCAAAGAAACTAACAATCATTTGGTAGCAGCATTGGATCCTAATGACAGTGTTGGAATTATTGACAGTTACTTTCCAAATGCGGACTTTTTTGTTGAATTTGAACGATTTGACCGTCATATAAACAAAATTCATAAAACTAACCAAAAAGTAGATTATGTAAGCATTTGCAGTCCTAACTATTTGCACGACTCTCATATCCGATTTGCACTTAAAAATGGTGCAGATGCTATTTGTGAAAAACCTTTGGTACTTAATCCTTGGAATATTGATGCATTGCAGGAGGTAGAACAGGAAACAGGCAATAAGTTACACACTATTTTACAATTACGACACCATCCTTCTATTATAGCACTCAAAGAGAAGATAGACAATGCTTCTGAAGATAAAATCTATGATATTGATTTAACCTATATTACTTCTCGTGGAAACTGGTATTTTACCAGTTGGAAGGCCAATCACGAAAAATCGGGAGGCATTGCTACCAACATAGGTATTCACTTCTTTGACATGCTTACGTTGATTTTTGGGGAAGTACAAGAGAATGTAGTACACGTATCAGAACCAAAAAGAGCTTCTGGTTTTTTACAACTTGAAAAAGCACGAGTTCGTTGGTACCTGAGTGTAGATTATAATGCGTTACCCGAAGATGTGAAAGTCAAAGGTCAAAGAACGTTTCGTTCCATTACTGTGGAAGGAGAAGAAATAGAGTTTAGCCAAGGGTTTACAGATTTGCACACTATAAGTTATCAAGAAATACTTAAAGGCAACGGGTTTGGATTGGAAGATGCCCGTGCTAGTATTGATATTGTTCATAAAATCAGAAACGCCCGCCCTCTTGGACTTAATGGGGATTATCACCCTTTTGCAAAAAAAGAAATAGACTATCACCCTTTTTACAAAGATCGATAGCACGTATTTATTCTAACACTTAATAAGCCTTGACCTATTTTTTATAGGAAGGCATAAAAACTTAATATTTGACATGGATTTAAAAGGCAAAAAAGTTTTAGTTATTGGAGGAGCTGGCTTCATTGGAAGTTTTGTGGTTGCTGAGTTATTAAAAGAACAGGTTGATCAGGTGGTTGTTTATGACAACTTTGCTCGCGGTAAAAAAAGTTACCTTACAGAACAGCTCGAAGATTCAAGATGTAGTATTTACCCTAACGGGGGCGATATACGTGAGATAGACATTTTGAATGATGCTATGAAAGGGATGGACTTTGTGGTTTGTCTAGCAGCTATGTGGTTGTTACACTGCAAAGACTTTCCAAGAACAGCTTTTGACGTAAACATTGCAGGAACTTTCAATGTACTTGAAGCTTGCGTTAACAACAATATCAAAAAACTGGTTTGGTCATCATCAGCCTCTGTATATGGCGATGCTGTAGAGTTGCCCATGACAGAGGCTCATCCGTTCAACAACAAGAACTTTTATGGTGCATCTAAGATTGCAGGAGAAGCTATGGCTACTGCTTTTAACGATCGCTATGGGTTGAATGTCATTGGACTTAGATACATGAATGTATATGGACCCCACCAAGATCAAACAGCTGCTTATACTGGTGTAGTACCTATTATGCTTAATAAAATTGAAGCAAACGAAGCCCCGAGTATTAATGGTGATGGAAGCCAAGCTTATGACTTTATCTATGTAGAAGATGTGGCACACTGTAATGTACAAGCCCTAAAAAGCAATGTAGAGTTTGGTATGTACAATGTAGGAACCGAAGTACAAACAAGTATTAATGAGCTTTGTGAGTTGATCTTAGAATTAAAAGAATCTTCATTAAAAGTAAAGTATAACCCTTACTCAGAAGATGACGCCAGAGCACTTGTAAAAAATAGAATTGGCTCACGGGAAAAAGCAGAAAAAGAATTAAATTTTAAATATAGATACGACTTAAGGGAAGGGTTGCAAAAACTGATTGAGTGGCGTATTGCTACAGGGGTAGATAAAAACAAAGTTAACGCTTAATACTAAACCAAGGTTGGTCATCAAAAATTTAGTCACAAAGCAATCACTAATGCATAACTATATATCATAATGAGATCAGATACATTGAAAAAAAGAAATATATATATATCTCAGCCCTCAATGGGGCAAGAAGAATGGGAAGCATTAAAAGAACCTATTTTTAGTGGATGGGTTACCCAAGGTCCTAAAGTAAAAGAGTTTGAACAACTGTTTGCAGAAAGACACAAAGTAAAATATGCCTTTGCCGTAACAAGCTGCACCACTGGACTTCACCTTGCCCTAGCAGCTTTAGATATTCAAGCAGGTGACGAAGTTATTATACCTGCATTTACTTGGGTAGCCACTGCTAATGTGGTTCTTTACTGTGGAGCCACCCCTGTGTTTGTAGACATTGACCCTAAAACGTTCAACATAGACCCAGCAAAAGTAAAAGAAAAGGTTTCAGAAAAAACCAAAGCCATTATTCCTGTACACCTTTTTGGGCTTTGCGCCGATATTGATGCTATTAAAGAAGCTGCACCAGGAATTGCCATTGTAGAAGATGCTGCCTGTGCAGCAGGTGCTGGTTACAAAGGTAAACCTGCAGGAAGTTTAGGAGATATGGCAAGTTTCTCATTTCACCCAAGAAAATCTATTACTACTGGCGAAGGAGGAATGGTTACTACCAATGATGATGCTCTAGCTGAAAAACTCAACATGTTACGTAATCATGGTGCTTCTATTTCAGAGGAACAACGCCATCATGGTCCCAAGCCATACATATTACCTGCATTTGAGGTAATGGGTTATAATTACCGTATGACTGACTTACAAGGAGCTCTAGGAGTCGTTCAGTTTGGTAAATTAGATCAATTCATTGAAGAACGTGATAAATGGGCTGCTTTCTACAAAAAAGAACTTGCCGACCTTGAATGGCTTCAAGTACCTGAATTTTCTGTTGATTATTCACATGGTTGGCAGTCATTTGCTTGTTTAATTCATGAAGACAAAGCTCCACATAGCCGTAATAAAATCATGGAATTATTACAGGAAAGAGGCATCAGTACCCGCCCTGGAACCCATGCAGTACATATGCTTGATTATTATGCCAATAACTTTGGTTTTAAACCAGAAGATTTCCCTGGTGCACAAATAGCCAATGACTGCTCTATTGCCATTCCTTTACATAATAAAATGAGCGAAGAAGACTATAAATATGTGGTTGACGTTCTAAAAAATGAAATAAAATAAGGTACCGAGGTGTGTGAGTTTTAGCACACCTTTATTACATATAATAGCAAAAAATTATAACTTTTCTCATTAAAAGAATTTCGCCTCTAAGAGTAAAAGCTAATTTAATTCTATTGTAAGCTAAAAATATCTAGCTTTGAAGTTAAACTAATCTACTCATCACTTAATCTACAGCAAAATTATGTGTGGTATTGCTGGCATTTTTAATCTCAACAGGGAGCCTATCTCTTTACAACTTATCAAAAAAGTTACTCGTGAGTTAAATCATCGAGGCCCAGATGGAGAAGGTTTTTTTGTAGAGAATAATATCGCGTTAGGACATAAACGTTTAGCAATTTTAGATGTTTCTTCTCGTGGTGCCCAACCCATGACTTCTAAAAACGATGAATGGGTAGTGTCTTTTAATGGTTGTATTTACAATTTTTTAGAACTTAAGCAAGAACTAAAATCTAAAGGGCATGAATTTATTTCGTCTTCTGATACTGAAGTATTAGTTGAGGGTTTGGCAGCGTATGGCAGTGACTTTTTTAAACGACTTGATGGCATGTTTGCTGTAGCTGCTTGGAATAAAAAAACCAAAAGTCTCGTATTAAGCAGAGACCGTTTTGGTGTGAAGCCATTATATTATTGGTTCAATGGCAAAACATTGGTATTTGCCTCTGAAATAAAGTCTATCATTCAACATCCAAACTATAACATAGACGTCAACCTATCTGCTTTAAACGAATACTTTACTTTCCAGAATTTGTTTAGGTATCACACAATGTTTAAGGATGTATATATGTTGCCTCCTGCTAACACAGTGACAATTGATGCCCACTCCACTTTTGTACAACACATGTCTTGGTGGGATTATAATTTTAATACTCCTGATGAAAGTATGACTTTCATGGATGCTAAAGAAGAGACTAAACGCTTAATGGAGAATGCAGTTGCTCGTCAAATGATTGCTGATGTATCAGTCGGGTCTTATCTTTCTGGAGGAATGGATTCAGGTTCAATGACTGCCCTTGCATCTCGCCATGTAAACCGCTTAACCACTTTTACAGGGGGGTTTGATATGTCTGAAGTCTCAGGGGTAGAAGCCAATTATGATGAACGACGTGATGCTGAACTAATGGCAAATTACTTCAAGACAGAACACTATGAGCAGGTCATCAACGCTGGTGACTTGAAGTGGTCGCTTCCAAGGGTTGTTTGGCATTTAGAAGATTTAAAAGTAGGGATGAGTTACCCTAACTATTATATAAGTCGATTAGCTTCAAAGTTTGTGAAAGTTTGTTTACAAGGCACTGGAGGAGATGAGTTATTTGGAGGGTATCCTTGGCGATACTATCGTGTGTTCCAAAGCCTTAATCAAAAAGAGTTTTTTGATAATTATTATGGTTTTTGGCAAAGATTGGTTCCTGACAAAGACAAGACAAGCTTATTTCAACCTTCTATTGTTCAACAAATGAACCTTACAGAGGTACGAGGTGTATTTGAGAGAGTATTTACGTTTAATAATCGTCTGAAATATAATACAGCAGAAGAACACATTCAAAATAGTTTGTACTTCGAGATTAAAACTTTTTTACCTGGATTATTACTCGTGGGCGATAAACTCTCTATGGCCAACGGTTTAGAAGAGCGCTTTCCTTTTTTGGATAATGCCTTGGTAGATTTTGCCCAAAAAATACCAGTAAAACATAAGTTAGGTAATCTCGAAAGCTTCAAAAAATTAGACGAAAATCTATTTAGTGACAAGAGAAAAGTATACCGTGAATTTAATGACGGGAAAAATGTGCTTAGAAAAGCTATGTATGATTTTTTGCCCGACAAGATAATCAATCGAAAAAAACAAGGGTTTTCAGCTCCTGATGAATCTTGGTATCGGGGTGAAAACGCTCAATATATCAAAGAACTTCTTTTAAATAAAAAAACACTTTCTTCTGAGTTTATTAACCCTGACTACACAAAAAAAATTATTGATGAACATATCAATCAAAAGGTAAACCATCGTTTGTTAATATGGTCATTGATGAATTTTGAGTGGTGGTGTAAAATATTTCTCAATAATGAAAAGATTCCTGTTTAAACAGGCAGGCGTTTCTTCATCTACTACATTTTGTAGAAACTAAAAACAATTGGAATGAAAATTATTTTTTTAGGTGCTACCCAGTTCAGTCAAGAAATTTTTCTTCACTTGCTGGAAAACAACATTAAAATACATACTGTTTTTACTATTCCACAAGAGTTTAAAATATCTTATAGCAGCTCCAAAGTAAAGAACTACAACTACGCTAACTTGCAGGAAATAGCTCAGGAACACAATGTAAACACCATAGAAATAGAATCAACTAAGGACAACCGTATCAGTGACCATTACGACTATATAAAAGAAATGGAACCAGACCTTATTCTTGTAATGGGATGGTATTATATGGTACCTGAAAAAATCAGAAATCTGGCAAAATACGGTACTTGGGGTATTCATGCTTCTATGCTTCCTGATTATGCTGGTGGAGCTCCTTTAGTTTGGGCAATTATCAACGGCGAAGAAGAAACTGGAGTGTCATTGTTTAAGTTAGACAATGGAGTAGATGATGGTGACCTTATCAGGCAAAAGTCTTTTATCATTACTTTTGAGGATACTATCAAGGAAGTATATGCTAAAGCTACAATAGCATCTAAAGAAATTTTGCTTGATGCTCTGCAGAATATCCAAGACATTCAATTTATTCCTCAGGATAAATCTAAAATACAAGTTTTCCCTCAACGTTCTCCCAAGGATGGCGAAATTGATTTTCAAAAGCCTGCTTATGAAATTTACAATTTCATAAGAGCACAATCATCACCTTATCCAGGTGCATTTTTTAAAACTATAGACGGGAAAAAAATTATTATTGAATCGGCTCGTATCGAGGAACTTTAACTCAAATAATTATGGACACAAAATCTTTCTCATTACAAAATGAACAAAAAACTGAAACCTATCAAGTTTGTTCACGATGCATTTATGATTCACGTACTCCTAAAATAGAGTTTGATGAGCAAGGAGTGTGTAACTATTGTAAAATGGTTGACGACCTTAAAGAACAGTACAAAACGGGTACACCAGAGGGAGAAGCAGCCTTAATGAAAATCATTGAGGATATAAAAACAGCTGGTAAAGGTAAGAAGTATGACTGTGTAATAGGTGTAAGTGGGGGAACCGACTCATCATTTATGGTATCTAAGGCACTGGAGTGGGGCTTAAGACCTTTGGCAGTGCACTATGATAATACTTGGAATACAGCTATTGCCACTGAAAATATTCGCAAGGTTTTAGGAAAACTCAATGTTGACTTATACACACATGTAGTAGACAATAAGGAGTCTGATGATATTTTCAATTCCTTTTTTAAGGCAGGGGTTCCTGAAATAGATGGCCCTACTGATATAGCTCTAGCTGAGGTACTTTACAGAGCAGCCAGCAAATACAAAATCAAATATATTTTAGAAGGACACTCATACATTACTGAAGGGATTTCACCACTAGGCTCTTTTTATGCCGATGGTAAGTATATAAAATCAGTGCACAAGAAGTTTGGGAAAATTAAAATGAAAACGTTCCCTAATATGGACTTCAAATCTTTTATGAAGTGGATTTTGGTAAAACGAATCAAAAAAATTCGCCCGTTTTGGTATATTCAATACTCTAAAGAGGATGCCCGTGCTTTTTTAGAAAAAGAGTTTGACTGGCAATATTATGGAGGGCACCACTTGGAAAACCGAATGACTGCTTTTATGCATAGTTATTATCTGCCCACTAAGTTTAATAACGACCAACGTAACAATAGTTTGTCTGCTTCAGTAAGGGCAGGATTAAAAACACAGGAAGATGCTCTCAAAGAGTATGCACAACCTCCTTATATTGAGGCTGAGTTGATTGATTACTTCAAGAAGCGTTTGGGGTATTCTGATGAAGAATTTGAAGCCGTAATAAATGGTCCGAAAAAAAGTTTTAAAGACTATAAAACCTACAAAAGAAGGTTCGAGAAGCTTCGCCCGATGTTTTACATCCTAGCCAAGATGAGTCTTGTGCCTATGAGTTTTTACATCAAATATACTTCTAAAAACGAATTATGATAACAATCATAGATTATGGCATAGGTAACCTTGGTTCGGTATTCAATATGTTTAAAAAAATTGGAGCTAAAGCAAAGGTTACTTCTAATCTTTCAGAAATAGAGCAGGCAGAAAAGCTCTTACTACCAGGGGTAGGAGCTTTTGATAAAGCCATGACTAAAATTAATGAAGGGAGGTTAAGAGAAGTACTGGATTATAAAGCCTTAGAACAAAAAGTACCTCTCTTAGGCATTTGTCTGGGCATGCAGTTATTAACAGAAAGCAGTGAAGAAGGTAAAATACCCGGCTTAGGTTGGATTCCTGCCAAAACGATTGCGTTCAAAAAAGAAAACAATCTAAAGGTGCCTCATATGGGGTGGAATGAAGTAAAAGTAGCTCAAGAATGCCCCTTAGTAAAAGATTTGCCAGAAGAACCTCGCTTTTATTTTGTCCATTCTTATTATGTGCAATGTGACCACAACGAAAATGTACTGCTAAAAACTCACTATGCCCATAACTTTGATTCTGCCATTTGGAAAGATAATATCTATGGGGCACAGTTTCACCCGGAAAAAAGCCATAAATTTGGCATGAAACTTTTTGACAACTTCGACAAATTGATCTAAAGATGCTCAAAACCCGAGTAATTCCGTGTTTGCTATTAAGAGGTGAAAGCCTTATAAAAACCATAAAGTTTGACAAATATGGGTACATAGGTGACCCTATCAACACAGTCCGTATTTTTAATGAACTGGAGGTAGACGAACTGGTTTTTTTAGACATTACAGCCACTAGAGAGAATCGTCCTCCTAATTTAGATATTTTGCGGGAAATCGCAGATGAATGTTTCATGCCTTTGGCATATGGAGGGGGAGTAAAAAGTGTGGAGGATGTAAGAAACATTCTTAGTATTGGGCTAGAAAAGGTAGTGATTAATAGTCACGCAATTACCAACCCAAACTTTATTACAGAAATTGCCGATACTTTTGGTAGTCAAAGTATTATAGCCTCAATTGATATCAAAAAAAACTTCTGGGGAAAATATGAAGTTTTGGGAGTTTCAGGTACAAAAAAAACCAAACTCAATTATGTAGAATGGGCTCAGGAACTGGAAAGACTGGGTGCAGGCGAGCTACTCATCACTTCCATGGATAGAGAAGGCACATGGAAAGGGTACGATGTTGACTTGGTACGAAAAATAACTGACAGTGTTAGTCTACCTGTGATAGCCAACGGTGGAGCAGGTAATTTACAACATATAGAAGAAGTAGTAAAGCAGGGGAATGCCTCCGCTGTAGCTTTGGGGAGTATGGTCGTGTACCAAGGGCAGGATTTAGGAGTTTTGGTTAATTTTCCTGATCGCCAAAAATTGAGTAATATATTCGGTTAAATTTTAAGGTAAATTACTTTTAGTATTATGAAAATTGCTTTTCTGGGTAATGTAGCCAACAACTTTTATGTTATTGTAAAAGCCCTTCGCCAACATTCTGATATAGATGCTCATCTCTATTTAGGGAAAACCGTAGATTATCAAGAACGCCCTGAAAACGAAGACCCTGAACTCAAGAACAACTATCCAACATGGATTCATAGTTATGAGAATTGGGACGCCAAAAACTTACTAAAATTTTGGGATAAAAAATTACCCAAAGAATTATCTACTTATGATGCTGTAGTTTTATCAAGCGTTTATGTTGGTTTAGCTCCATCTATTAAAACCCAAACGATCTTCTTTGTTACAGGAGGAGATTTAACTGTAACTCCCTTTCCTTATCAGTTTTCTTTTTTATATAAGTCAATCCCTAAAAAACTAAAAGCAGTTTTTCTGGGGCAATTTCAAAAAAGAGGCATCAAAAAAGTCAATAATATTTGGACCCAACCTTTTTTCCCTTTTAAAAACGCTTTACAGAAATTATCTGTCCAAGAAGAACAGGTAAAACATATATATTTCCCCCTAATTATTGATACTGATGTTTTCAAAGAAGATAAGACAGCCCATAGTTTGCCTGATCATAACATCAAAAAAATTGCTGATCACTTCAATTTTGTTCTTTTCCATCCATCAAGATTAATGATAAACCCTAATCCTAACCTCAAAGAAACAGGGCAATGGAAGCAAAATGACTTGTTACTGAAAGCGTTTGCTCATTTTATAAAGAAAAATAACATCAAAGATGCAAGCATAGCCATGCCTGATCGTACAGCCTCTCCTGATGTTGATACAGCTAAACAATTAATTCAAGATTTAGGAATTGAACAGAATGTAGTATGGCTCAAGGCAAACAACCCAGAAGGATTTACCCGTAACGAATTAATCAAATTTTATTCTATCGCTGATGTAGTATCCGATGATTTTGGTATCGGATGGTTTGGTTCGATTGTTTTGGAAGCATTTGCCATTGGTAAACCTGTAGTTTCTTATGTAGATGAACAAGTAATGAAGGAATTGTATGACTGGCATCCCATCCTTTCATCCAATACAGTTGAAGGTGTGAGTAATTATTTAGAAAAATTATACTTTGACAAGGAATATGCTCATAAGCAAGGCCTTAAGGGTAAAGAATGGATTAACGCTTTTCACTCTAAAAAAAGTGCTACTCATATCTATGTAAATCAATTTGTAAAGATGTTTTCACAATAGTACCTTTGTATACTATACTGTTTTCAATAAACTTCTAAAACATATAGCCTCTATTTAATAAATTATCCCTTGACACCTTGTATTATATTTAAACAAATAATGTTTCAAACTATAAACCCTAAAGACTCTAAGCTAAGAAAACTCCCTTATCCATACAATGGAGCCTTATCTATATCAAGCGATATAGAGTTTTTTTCCTTTGTTTTTTTTGAAGAGTTTATGAAGTTTGTAAATACTGACAAACAAACAAAACTTGGAACAGGCTTAAACCTGGAAATAACTTCAAGCCTGTTCTTTTTTTCAGCCTATGATTACACCTTCTCTTATTTTAAAGGAGCAGATGTAAATGCTCCTTTAAGCAGAGAGGCCAACAGAATTGAAGATTACCTGAAAAGTGGCTGGATAGACACCAACCACTCCTATGGGGATTTTTTTCAATCTGATGAATTTACCCGTGCACACGCTAACCGATATTATGAAGCTTTGGAAAAACTAAATGTTACTCTGGAAGTATTTACAAATCACGGTGGTAACAACGGTAATTTGGGAAATCATGTAGATATGTATCAGGGCGATAACCCTGATAGTGGTGTTTATCACGCCGATCTATTACAACCAAATGGAGTTAGATATATCTGGCTGGATTCTGGTCATTATAATATAGAATTATTGGACAAACTTAGACCAATCAAAAACCAGGTTTTAAAACTCTTGGGTAAAAACAGTGGCTTTTTAATGAAGAAAAAACAATTATTTATTCCTGAAAAGTTAAGGGATAATAATGCTTTCAAAGGATTTATAAGATTCAGATCTACTGGAAAGCATGGTCCTGACTTTTCGACATTGGATTCTCAATTAAAACAAATCAACTGGAATAAACTTTACAAGCAAAAAGGGATTAGCATCATTTATCAACATTTGGGCGTTATTTCTACCAGCCCTGAAGGAGTATGTACACCTGCTACTGTGGATGGCATCAAAAATAAAGAAAATACCTTACTTGCCCCTTTCTACTTTTTGGCGGAAGAATCTCAAAAAAAGAATTTGTGGGTATGCGGTACCGCTCGCTTGCTGAGGTATGTTGATATGATTGAATCAACTGAGGTAATTTATATTCCCAACAAAAACAGGCATGAACTGATTTGCAGTGAAAAAGTTGACCTTGCCCCCAATGCATTTTTTCAGGGGCTTACTTTTTATACTAAAACAAACCACCCTGTACAGTTATACTATAAAAACACACAACTTAAGGTTATAAAAAACGGAACTGATGAAACAGGTAAGCATTCTATAACGGTTCCTATTCAAAAACTAGAGAATATATGGAAGTAAAAGAAGATATCTTGACAAACATTGCAGAGGGAGGTTGGATATTCCCTCAAGAAACATGGGATAATCTTTCAGGTTATGAAAAATCGTTTATAAATAATGAATTTACAGGAATAAGAACCCTGGAAAATTACAAAAAACGATTGGAGTTTCATGGATTTACCAATATGGACCGGGTATTGGATGCTGGGTGTGGTTATGGACAGTGGGCTCATGCTATGGCAGCGTTTAATCAACATATAGATGGAGTAGATATAGACAATGGGCGTTTAAAAGGCGCTCAGGAAATTGCAAAAGCAATGAATATTAATAACGTACAATTTCAGAATTCACCTTTAGAAACTCTTCCTTTTCCTGATAATTATTTTGATGGTATCTTTTGCTACAGTGTTTTCATGTTTACTGACATGCCAAAAGCTTTGCAACAATTTAATCGGGTATTAAAGCCTTCAGGAAAGTTATATATCAACACTGACACTATTGGCTGGTATTTTCATCTTTTTTTAGATGTTCCCCGAGATCGCCTAAATGCACTACGTATGTTGGCAAGAACCCTGTTAGGCTACAAAAAGAACATAATTGTCAGAGAAAAGTGGCTTAAAAAACAACTAAAGAATGCAGGTTTTGAGATTATAAGTTTAGGAGTAGAAGGCGAAACATCTATCAACAGTCAAACAAACAAAAATGATGCTCTCCCTTTTTACCCTCAAAGGTATTATAACCGAAAAAGTATTTTGGAAGTTATTGCCAAAAAAACAACAAGATAAGTATAAGCAAAACTAAATGAAATTCATATCATTTAGCTTATATACAAGATTAACATATCTATACATTGAAATTTTTAAAAAACTTTGCCACTTACTCTCTGGCTGATATA
This sequence comes from Microscilla marina ATCC 23134, assembly GCF_000169175.1. Taxonomy (NCBI): domain Bacteria; kingdom Pseudomonadati; phylum Bacteroidota; class Cytophagia; order Cytophagales; family Microscillaceae; genus Microscilla; species Microscilla marina. The sequence continues at coordinate 78,486 of NZ_AAWS01000009.1, read as the reverse complement.
TTAAGTAAGAGCATATTATTAGTAGTATCTCCTATTCTTACACGTTTACTTACACCTCATCAATATGGTACTATACCATTATTTATTGCCTTATGGGGAGTAATATCTGTCTTACAATACTGTGAAATGGGTACCACTTATACAATGTTTATTGCCCAAACAGATAATAAGAAGGAGAGAACACAAATTAGAATTACAGGTACTTATATAGCCATCACAACATTTTTTATTATCTGGATCCTGTTTTTTATTGTCTCAATGAGCACCAATTATGTTACAGAATATGTTCAGGCAAGCAAAACTGAACTTATGTTTTTTCTTTTGGGTCTCATCCCTTCTTCTATTGCCTATTGGGCAACGTTTATCCTTCGTTACATGCATCAGGCACTTCCGTTTGTCCGGATTACTATGATTAATAAGGTTTTTAGTATTGCTATTGCCTTACCTTGTATTTATTTGGTACCTTTAAAACAACGACTGACTCTGTTTCTTATAGTCGTTTTTGTTATTCAAATGCTTTCGTTGTTGTGGGTCTACATGGAATTTAAAAAGCTTAACATTACTTTTCTTAAAAAAGCTTTTTTTATAAAACCTCTGGCAAAAAAAATGGCCTCATACGGTGTTCGTTTTTTACCGTCATCTATCCTCTTTGCAAGCACAGTATTTGTAGACAGATTATTGGTAGGTTACTTTGCAGACAATGCTGATGTGGGTGTTTTAGGGCTTGCCCTACAGCTATCTGCGGGAATTTTAATGGTAAAGTCTTGGTTTTCTTTGGTATGGGATCCACACTTGATAGAATGGATTGCCACGAAACAGTCTCACCTCTACCTACCTAAATTGAAGAAAGCTATTATTTTAGTTTCTATTATATTTTTTAGTATTACTCTTATAGCAAAGATATGGGGACAAAGTGTTATTGGTTTAATTTATCCTGAAAGTTTTAAACAAGTAGGAGAGTTATTGCCTATTATTGTACTTGCAGGTACTACATCTGTATTTTCACTAATTGCAATTGCTACTGTTACAATTGCTAATACACCACGATTTCGAGTACGCCTCAATACAATTGCATTGATAGTAAACATTACTACAGGTATTCTACTTATTCCAGTAATTGGTATTAAAGGAGCCGTTTATGGGACATTACTATCTGAAATATCCATATTTTTATCTTGGATTATTATAGGAAAATACATTTTAAAAAACCTGCCTTTACCTTGGGTTTTGCCACTTCTTTTAATTCCAATAACCTTCTTATTTATATATTTTTACACTCCAGGCAGTTTACTTAATGTTGCTCTAGAGCAAATAATTCTTACAATTATTATTGGAACAATAAGTTTAAGCATAATTTACAAAACCAAATACTATCTTATATTTAAGTAAAAGCATGTTTCAAATGTATCCCCTCACTGAATGGGATATATGAAAAAGTAGTCAAAAAACCTGACATCACTCAGGTGGACAGACTATTGAGCACAAGCGCGTCGCAAGTTTATCAAAGCAGAAAACAATGACAAGGTAAGGACTAAAAAAGTGCTTATTTACATCAAACAACTTTACGACATCGAGCGGAAAGCACGGGAAGAAAAAATGACGCTCAAACAACGTAAGCTATTCCGACTGGAAAAAGTGCTCCCAAACCTGTTATTTGGAAGACGTTTGCCTATTGTATCAACTGATGGGCTACCTTGTCCAACTACCTCCTTGATGGAATGCTCAAGATCGACAATCACCTCACCAAAAATGCCATTAGACATGTAGCAATTGGAAGAAAAAACTACCTATTTGCTGGTCCCCAAGATTCTACCTGGAAATCAACAGTTATCTATACTTTTTTGCCCATTTTTAGACACATAGTATCCCCTCGAAATATTATTAAATACTTCCACTCATGAAATTCAATAGCTTCACCCCAAGAATTTTAAAACTCGGTAAATAATCTAAGTATAATACTGGCATCAAGCGTAATATATACTTGCTTGAGTAGATACAAATTTTTGAATGTATTTTATTGGTTAATTTGAAAGTTAGCCTTTACTTTGTACATCAATTAAGCATAATAACTAATGAAATGTCTTTTCATATTTGGAACACGCCCTGAAGCCATCAAAATGGCTCCACTTGTCAAACAATTTCAAAAAAACGCATATTTTGATACAAAAGTATGTGTAACAGCCCAACACCGTGAGATGTTGGATCAGGTGTTAGATTTTTTTGACATCAACCCTGATTATGATCTTAACCTGATGCAGCCTAACCAAACCTTGTTTGATATTACTGCTAAAGGATTAAAAGCATTAGAAGCAGTGTTGGATGATTGCCTACCTGAAATAGTGTTTGTTCAAGGAGATACAACTACTTGCTTTATTGGTGGTTTAGCTGCTTTTTACAAAAAAATTAAAGTAGCACATATTGAAGCAGGTTTGAGAAGTAATAATAGATACTCACCGTTTCCAGAAGAAATTAATCGTGAATTAACTTCAAAAGTAGCTGACTTTCATTTTGCCCCTACTGTTAAGGCTGTTCAACATTTAGCCCTGGAAGGCATATCATCTAACGTACACCTAGTAGGCAATACAGTAATTGATGCATTACTACTAGGTTTAGATATTCTTAAACAAGATAATGAGATTGAAAACACGTTTACTAACATTGATTTTAGCAAACGTATCATTCTGGTTACAGGTCACCGTCGTGAAAGCTTTGGTAAACCTTTTGAAAATATTGCCAGTGCCATTAAAACTATAGCAGAATCTTACGATGATGTAGAGATTGTATATCCTGTGCATTTAAACCCTAATGTGCGTCAAGTAGTGAATCAGGTATTGGGCAATGTTCCAAACATTAAATTGATAGAGCCTCTACCCTACCCTAAACTGATATGGCTGATGAATCAATCTTATCTAGTATTAACAGATTCAGGGGGTATTCAAGAAGAAGCTCCTGCTTTGGGTAAACCTGTGCTTGTAATGCGAGAAGTAACTGAACGCACAGAGGGTATTGATGCTGGTACAGCAAAACTTGTAGGTACTTCAAAAGAAAAAATTGTTAAAGAAGCTTGTAAGCTTTTAGATGAGGCAGAGACATACAATCTTATGTCTAATGCAGTTAACCCCTATGGAGATGGCACCACCAGTCAAAAAATATCAGACATACTTAGTAATCTTATAAAGCACTAGTAAGATAACATATATAGTCATCGCCAACCATAACTTGGTTAAACAATTATACATTAGCTAGAAGCAGGCCATGCCTACAATTAAAAGTAGCTTTTAGATACACTTTGTAATAAACTAAGTTGAACCTCATCAAATAGCAGATTCATGTCTTCATATTCATTATCCAAACCTTTGTCAGTTCCTCGCAATTTTGATAGTTTGATTTTCTTCATGTTATTTTGCTATAGTGTTAATGCGGCTTTAAGTGATGCTTTTGGCTTTCCTAATATATTAAAACTTCCTTTTTTACTATGTAGTATTGTAGTATTTATTTGGTCATTTTACTCAAAACAATCTCCCATATATCAACTAAAAGTGATCATTGGTTTTTGTTTTCTAGGTATAGAACAAGCATTATTTATATTACCATTTATTATTTTGCCACAAATCATTAGCTCTACCAAAAAATTGAGTTTTCAGATTCCTCAACTTACCCTTTTACTTTATCTTATATACTGCCTTGCATTAATCTTTGTATATACAATTATTGATGTCTCATTTTTCACACCTATACTATGGTATTTGATTATAGGTGGACAATTGATTTTATTTCTTCATTATTATCGTTACCAATATGATACTCAAGATATTATTAAAACCTTGTCGTTTTTTAAGAAACTTATCTTGTTTCAACTATTTTGTTTAGCAACCCAGTCAGTATTACATCTTTCTTTTTATCCTGGAGATTTATGGTCGGGCAGCTTTCACGATGCCAATAAAGCTGGCTTTTTTCTATCATTATTACTTTTATACTACCTTGTCCCCCCTTTTTTATTAAAAACCCAATCGCTATTCAAGCGCAAGTCTTATAAAAGTCTCACTGTATTTGCAATAGCTTTAGCTGTAATACTTTGTGATGCTAAAATTTTGACCGCCATCACACTTATGTCTAGTATACTATACATTATTTTGTCAGTATTCAGTCAATTATTTAATAGACGTAGCCAAACTTCTACTAACAAAACTATTTTAACCGTCTTTTTAATATCATTGTCTTCACTCTTTGTCCTATCGCTACTTAACCTATACCTCAACCGTATATCAAAAGGACAAATAAACAATATTTTTGAAATTTCCTCTGCATATACAGGTTCAACGCTTAATGAAACAAGTGCAGAGATGGTAATAGGAACAAATACCAAAGCGGTGTTGTACCACCGAGTATATAGTCAATGGGCTAACGATAGTCAATTAACTTGGTTTTTTGGTGCTGGTCCTGGAAGGTTTGATAGTCGTACATCTAATATTTTAGCCTATGATATTCTATACAAAGATGAAGGGCAATTTCGTTTACCTTCTATCATCCCACCTTATTCATCTTACTGGGTAAAAAAATATATGAGTGATGTATGGACTAAGGAAATATCGGAAGCTTCTCGCTGGAGATCTGCCAACTTATCCTTTCCTTTTGCTGGGCTAATTGCTATCAAAGCTGAAACAGGGTTGATAGGCTTAGTTTTATTTCATCTATTTATTTTCTCTTGTATCTACTCTCTTAAAAAGAAACTAGACACCTTTGATATACCAACAATCCAAAACTGGATAATTGTTATCAGTATATTTTGGCTATCTTTGCCGTTTCAAATGTTGATAGATAATATCCAAGAAAAACCACAAATCATGTTGCCAATGTTATTATTAACTACAATTCTTCTAAAGACAAAGATGTCAGTTTAACAAAAATAGGTTAGCTATAAGACTAAAATGAGTATATGATACCCGAAAAAGTAAAGAAATGATATTAAATTCAAATCATGCACACCCTTCTTTTATTAACATCCAACCAGGTACAAGGCATAATAACCGCATTTATAAAAATAATAAAATACAGTCTCTAGAAATTATACGTACTATGCAAGTAGTAAATGTTTTTATTATAAACATCCCCTCATATCTAAGTTTCTAAAAATGAAAGTTTTGCACATTACCAATGCTTATCCAACAGATGATCATCCAGGGTTTGGCATATTTATAAAAGAACAAATACACTCTCTTGATAAGAAGCTTTCAAAGAATGATGTAGTTGTAATCGACGCAAGAAATAAGGGTAAAACGGCGTACTTCAAGGCTTTTCTAAAGTTAAGAAAACTTGTCAAAGATTATGATATATTACATTGCCATCATGCCTTTGTTGCTTTTGTTATACTTATGATCAAGCCTCAACAAAAAATTGTAGTATCATTTTTGAGTAATGGGACTCCTGACTCCTTAAACTTACCTAAAAAAATAAGTGCTCGTTTAACAAAATATATTACTTCAAAATCTGATGCAATTATTTTTAAGTGTGATATACCTCCACAATACCAACACCATCCAAGTGTCCACTATTTACCCAATGGTGTAAACACTGTTTTTTTTACTCCAATCGATAAAAATATAGCCAAGGAAAAACTTGGTCTAAATAAAAACAAAACATACATTTTATTTGTCAGTGCAGGTAATCTACACCGTGTAGAGAAAAGGTATGATATATATAAGCAAGTAATTGCTTTATTAAAAAGTAAATACCACCTAACTGATATTGAAGAATTACACCTTGTAAACTCTTCAAGGTCACTAGTCCCACATTATTATGGAGCTTCTAGCGCTCATATTCTTACCTCTGACTTTGAAGGTTCACCAAACTCTGTAAAAGAAAGCATTAGTTGTAATATACCTATAGTATCTACAGATGTTGGCAATGTAGCCTCAATGCTAAAAAACGTATCTAATTGTTATGTTTCAAATAATTCCACACCCGAAGAGTTAGCCTACTTGGTACACAAATGTTTAGAAAAACAAGCAACAAATGATTTTGATTTAAGGCAAGTTTTATTTGAACAAAAGTTGGACATGGAGTCAACAGCCCAAAAGCTTTTCAACATATATAATAACCTATTGTCTTAAAATAATCTAATAATTAATAAAATAGTCATAAAAGATATGAAAATATTAGGAGTACATGACGGTCACAATGCGTCTGTTTGCTTAACAATAGATGGTAAAATTGAATATCTAATCCAGGAAGAACGAATAACAAGAGAAAAAAACATGGCAGGGTTTCCTGAGCACTCTCTCAAACTAGTACTTGAAAAAAGTGGCTTAACCCCTAGTGATATTGATATTGTGGGGCTTAATGGTGATTATATGCCTAAACCTACCAATCGTCAAGGTACTTTAGATTACTATAAGAGCCTTATAGGTAAAGGAAAAGGCCTTAACATTAGTAAAGTTAAAAATAAGCTTAAATCTGTCAAAGCAATTGCTGCTCCCTATGAAGAACTTAACAAAAGTCAACGTATAAAAAAACTTGTAGATTTTGGTTTTACTCAGGACAAAATTGAATTTGTAAACCATCACCTAACTCATGCAGCAAGTGCATACTTTGGTAACTCTAACCTTAATGATAAAGTTTTGGTGCTAACCAATGATGGAGCTGGTGATAGAGTATGTGCCACAGTAAATATTGGTGAAAAAGGAGAAATTACTAAACTTTCTGACGTTCATGAAAACCACTCTATTGGGCTAATGTATGCCATTTTCACTTTCTTAAATGGAATGGTTCCACTTGAACATGAATATAAACTTATGGGAATGGCTCCTTATGCTGATAAGAAAGGAACAAGAAAGGTTGCCGACCAATTATGGGAAATGTTTGAACTATCAGAAGATGGTACAAGTTGGGAGTTTACCAAAGGGTATTCAATGTATGGGGCATTAGACTTTTTCCACGAGTTCATGTTTCTAAAAAGATTTGATCACCTAATGGGGGGATTACAGCTTTTTATTGAAGAGTTTTTAGTAAAGTGGGTAACTGCTTGCATAAAAAAAACTGGTATTAAGAAAGTTGCCTTAGCTGGTGGTACTTTCATGAATGTAAAGGCTAATAAACTACTAATGGAAATACCCGGATTAGAGAAAATATTTGTCACCCCATCTGCTGGTGATGAATCTAACCCTATCGGTATTTGTTATTATCTCTCAACAAAACATCAAGGTATTCATACTATAAAACCTTTTGACAGTGTTTATTTTGGCATTTCCTTTAGCAATGGTGAAATCCAACAAGCTTTTGACAACTATAGTTTTAAGCATCAATACAACATATCTAAGGAAGAGAATATAGAGAAAAAAGCCGCGGAAATATTAGCAGAAGGAGCTGTGATAGCAAGATTTAAGGGACGTGAAGAGTTTGGTGCCAGAAGTCTTGGCAATCGAGCAATCATCGCGAACCCTAATGTACCAGATGTTGTCAAAGAAATTAATTCAATGATTAAGAACCGTGATTTCTGGATGCCATTCGCTAGTTCTATCATAGATGATGACATGGACAAATACCTCGCTTGGGACAAAGATAAAGATAAAAATGACCCTTATTACATGATCATGACATATGATACCAACCCTATTGCCTATACAGAATTGGCAGGAGGTATACACCCTTATGATAAAACAGTAAGACCCCAAATGGTTACTAAAGAACATAACCAAGATTATTGGAATCTAATCAATGAGTTCAAAAAAATCACTAATATTGGGGGAGTACTCAACACCTCGCTTAATTTACATGGATTACCATTAGTTCATGCTCCAGAAGATGCATTTCATGTAATGGAAAATTCCAGCTTAAAATACTTGGCTATTGGAGATTTTTTAATCACTAAACAATCGTAAATACAACAAATACTTAATGTATCAATTAGTACTCAGTCACAGCTTCTATGAGCGGTAAATTATGAATGAATGGCACAAAATCACTGTACATACAATAAGTATATTGTGTGAGTTTTGACGCAGGTTACTGTGTTAGACAACAAAAAGTGACCATATAATTTGGAACAAGGGTTCACAAATACAGGCTTGACTAAGTACTAATACCTTAAGAGTAAATATAATATTGAGGTTATTTTGTCTTTGTAAAACTTTAAAAACCAGACATAGTCATATTTTTCAGGTGCAGCTCAGGGATAAAATAATCAAGTAAAAATTCAGAACCAAAAACAACTATAGTCTACTTTCTTAGAGTTTCACCACCTGTCACCCAGTTGCAGGATAACATAATAATTATAATGAAGGCTCTCATACACTGAAGATTAAATAAATTAGAAGTATTTTATTTATGAATGAATGCCTGAACTTGAAAAATTGATTAGAGTTCGCTTTTTGAACTCCAATATCTGTAGGAACCTTAGCTACGTGATACTTTTTGAGTAAAGTTAAAGGGTGAAAGAATTTGAAGGTACGAGAAGGAATTTAATACCCAATACTAAATTAGAAAAGAAACTCTATAACCTCAAGACATAGGCTAAAAATCACCAACAAAGCTATTTGACAAAATGAGCATACTAAAACAAGATAACCTTTTATTTATAACTATCCTACTAGTAACTGTTACCTTACCTATTTCTATGCTTGCTAATAACATTAGTATTGTATTAATGCTGCTTGTTTGGATAATGGAAGGAAAATGGAGAGCCAAACTTCAAAATCTAAAATCCAATAACCTTTCTTGGATTTTCATCGGCTTTTATATCTTACATTTGATAGGTATGTTATATACCAATAATACATCAGAAGGAGCCATTGAACTCGAAAAAAGACTTAGTCTACTTATATTTCCCTTGGTGTTGGGTTCTACTACAAAACAATTTACAAAAACCCAATTCCATTTAATTTTAAAAACATTTGTGTTTAGCTGTACTTTAGCATCTAGCACAATGCTATTATACGCTATATATCAAGTTACTGGGCAAAATCAAGGTGTCAAGGTGTTATTTTACGACCTTTTATCCATGTCGTCTGTTATAAAAATGCACCCCATCTACATTGCCATGTACATGGGTTTTTGCTTATTTATCATCCTTTATTTGTTACAAAAATTTTGGCACTCTACCTCTGCTCTTGCTAAAATTGGTAGCATAGTTTTATTTATCTATACTCTAGCATTCATATTTCTCACGGGTGCGCGTATGCCTATCATCAGCATAGTATTAATTATTATAACACAATTTATCGCTGGTTATCAAAAGCAAATACTAACTACCAATATTGCTTTGGCTAGCTTATTCATTGGAATTGTTGTTATTGTTATTATGAAATTTGACATTCTACAGCATCGTTTTAAAATCATCTATGAAACCAATATTTCACAAATTTTCGCCAAAGACTACCAGTATTACAATAGCAATCAAAATGCTTTTTCTATGAGGCTTGTAAAGTGGCGTTGTAGTGTTGAAGTTATTTATGAAAATTTTTTGTTTGGTGTTGGTACTGGCGACACAGAAGACCAACTTGTGATTTGTTATGACCAAAAAAAATTCTGGGGAAGATTAGCAGGTTATCGTTTTAATTCTCACAACATTTACCTCCAAGACTGGCTTCGTCTTGGCTTGATTGGATTCACTCTACTAATGCTCAGTTTTATACTCCCTATTATCAAAGCTGTTAAACAAAAAAAAGCACTATACCTTACATTTATAACACTCTTTATGCTTTGTGGCATCACCGAGTCACTAATGAATGCAAACAAAGGAATTGTCTTTTTTGCTTTTTTTAGTTGTATATTTGCCTTCAAATCAGATATTCAAGGTTCATCTACCTAATTTTTCAATCACAAATAATCATTATATCAAAGTTTGTCTTTCAAAAAGTATACTTAGAGTAAATATAAGACTACAAATGCAAAAAATAGATAAATTAGCAAATTACGCAAACCCTAAATCACTAGGCAATAAGTTTAGAGAAAAACGATTTAACTTCTTTAAAAGTAAAATCAAAAATTTACCAAAACCTATGAAAATTCTTGACGTAGGTGGTACACAACTCTTTTGGGTAAATCGTGGATTTCATAACAACCCAAATTACCATATTACTTTGTTAAATCTTCATAAAGAGCCAAGCGACTACTCTAACATACAAAGTACTATAGGTGATGCTACTAATCTCTCAAATTACCAAAATAATCACTTTGACTTAGTGTTCTCTAACTCTGTAATAGAACATTTATTCACGTACCAAAATCAAGAAAAAATGGCATCAGAAGTTCGGAGAATAGGGCGTTACCATTATATTCAAACCCCTAATTACTACTTTTTTATTGAGCCACATTACTTATTACCCTTCTTTCAATTTTTACCGAGAAGCCTACAACTATTTATTCTTACTAAGACTCGCCTTAGTCGAGGTATAAAGTACACCAAAGAAGCTGCTAATGCATACCTTGACGAAATCCAACTTTTATCAAAAAAACAATACAAACAACTTTTTCCTGAAAGTGTATTCTATAAAGAAAAGTTTTTGGGAATGACTAAATCAATTACCGCTCATAACATTGTAAATAAAGGGTAAATACCAAACTTTGAACACTCAAAATTAATAAAAAAAAATGCAAGCTCGTACAACCAATAACACCCAAAGGGTTCATCTTCTTTCTACTCCAATTGACTGTTTAACCTTGCAAGAGACAGTAGCCAAAATAGAACACGCTATTGATAACCACCAACAAATACATAGAACAGATGTAAATGCCGGTAAGATAGTAATGATGCATGAAGATAAGGAGCTACACAATAGTGTTATAAATGCTGATATTATCAATGCTGACGGGCAATCAGTAGTTTGGGCATCTAAAATTTTAAGAAAGCCTGTCCCCGAACGTGTCACAGGAATTGACTTGATGGAGGAGTTGATGGTTACAGCCAATGAAAAAAAATACTCTGTATTTTTCTTTGGTGCTACTGAAGAGATCGTAAACAAAGTGGTTCAGATTTATACCCAAAAATATGGTGAAAAAATTTCGGCTGGATATAGAAATGGATATTTTTCAAAAAATGAGGAGGAAAGCATTGCTCAACAAATTGCTCAAAGTAATGCTGATATATTGTTTGTAGGTATGGGGTCTCCTCAAAAAGAAAACTTTCTTTATCAATATCGTAAGACTTTCTCTAACGTAAGTTTTGTAATGGGTGTAGGTGGTAGTTTTGACGTAATAGCAGGCAAGGTTAAGCGTGCACCAAAGTGGATGCAAAAAGGAGGCTTAGAATGGCTTTATAGACTTATCCAGGAACCTAGGCGTTTATGGAAACGATATGCTGTTGGTAACTATAAATTCATCAAGCTTGTGCTTACAGAAAAATTTTCAAGAAAAAATAATTAATATTCAAGGTTGCACAAAATAATCTTAGAACAGCTTAGTTTTTCATTTACCTAACTACAAGTACAGGTGTTGTAATCATTTTTGTATTCAACCTATCAATTCGTTCTAATACAGCATTTTATTAAAAATGTAAGTCGTGTCATATACCAAAATGAATATAAAAATCACTTCAAATACACTCACTAAAGTTAAATTAGCGTTTTTTTTCAAAAACAACTTGCAATCTAACATATCATACTTTTTTTTGATATGCATTGCTTTTACTCTTCCTTTGCACACACAACTCAATAGCATTTTAATTATCAGTTTTTGTCTAAGTCTCTTTTTTCAAAAAAAACTCAAGAAAAGGTTTACTAATCTGTTAGACAATCAGTTTTTCTATCTATTCATTAGCCTCTATCTCATTCAACTAATTGGTTTAGTTTATACCACCAACTTTCATGATGCTTTATATAAATTAGAAACCAAACTATCTCTTTTGATACTTCCTATTGCGTTGGGTGTTTTACCCAAACTTAATAATAAACAAATCCATATTATTGTCGCCAGCTTTGCCTTATCTTGCCTTCTTACTACCCTTTACTATTTTATTATTACTACCCAAACTTTTTGGCTAGGCCAAGCTCCCTCTTTTCCAGAATCATCAGCTTTCTTAAAAAGCATTTCCCCTATAGGTACCGTGTATGTAGGCATGTATAATATATTTGCCATATTTTCTATTCTATATATTCTACTCAAGGACTGGAAACACATACCCGTATTTATAAAACTATTATCAATCACAGGCATACTAACCCTTTACGCTTTTGTTATTCTGATTGGAGCCCGTACAGCATTATATATATCATTTTTATTTGTTGTAATTTACCTTGCTTATAACTTCTATCTAAGTAAAAATTATGACCTCACCACCGTTTTATTAGCGTTAGTATCATTAACCCTAACAGGATACTTTGCCTACAAAAACGACATTAATAATAAGGTTACCTCTGTATTTGATGCAAAACCTGAGTATAATACGCTTGATCTTAGAATGGTTCAATGGGGGTGTGCCGCCAAAATACTCTTGGAAAGTAACCACTCTTTGTTTTTTGGTGTGGGTACTGGCGATGTTCAAAAACACATTGGTGATTGTTATGTAAATCAAAATTATGGCAGCTTAAAAGACTCTTTTAATGCCCACAATGAGTATATAGAAGAAGCTTTGCGACATGGGCTGATAGGTCTTTTTGTTTTTTTATCAGCATTACTCATTCCTTTTTACCTCAGTATTTACGAAAGACGTAGCTATTTATACTTCTTATTTTTACTAATTTTCATTATTTGGAGCTTTACAGAATCTACGCTTAGCACTCAAAAAGGCACTGTATTTTATGCTTTTTTTAATTCTTTATTATTTTTTCATTTTGTTAATAAGCATAAGACAAAATAATATTCCATACCACAATATTCTCTTAGAAAAATGCAACCTTAGGAAATTTAGGATTATTGAGCCCTTTAGTTCTAAATTTGCGTATACAGAATAAAAATGAGTGAAAACCATGACACACCAATACTCTAAGTTTCTCCACCCATTATATCTAATTGGAGACTTACTCTTATTAAATTTATCTTTTATAGGGGCTTTTGCATATCAATTTGCAAACCTAAAACTAACTCAAACACCTTATTTTTTCCTGATGATATTCTTCAATATCATCTGGATTTTTGTATCAGTATTATTAGACAACCATGAAAAAAACCGCATGGCTACTGATGCTGCTATTGTCAAAAAAATAGCCAAAGGTTTAGGGTTACATATAGCCACAATAGCTACTATTTTACTGTTTCTCAAAGCAGTATATTTTTCTCGCTTACACCTTGTATATACCTATGCCCTGTTTGGCGCACTAATCATTGCCTGGAGAATATCTTTTATCTACTTTCTGCGAAGTTATCGCACTAAAGGGTACAACTTTAGGTCTTATGTCATTGCAGGCATTAGTTCCTCAGGACAATCATTGCTTCAGCTATATAACAAACACCCAGAGTTTGGTTATCGTTTTATGGGGTACTTTGACAATAAAGTAGCAAGGGATGGGGTAGTAGGCAAAATCTGTGATATTAAAAATTATGTCAAAGAAAACAATATAGATGAAATTTACTGTTCTGTATCAGATATAGATAAAAGCTATGTCAAGGATTTGGTAAAATTTGGTGATCAAAATATGGTCAGAGTAAAACTACTATCATCATCACAAGACAGTACAACTGCGCAAAAACTATTTGCGGTACAATATGGAAGTTTAAATGTGTTTTCATTTAGACATGAACCTTTAAACGATTCTTTTAGCAAGGTCTCGAAACGAATTTTTGACATTGTATTTTCATCACTTGTCATGATTTGTATACACTCTTGGCTAATACCCATTATAGCTATATTAATAAAAATGGATTCAAAGGGACCTGTATTTTTTAAGCAAAAAAGAACAGGACGTGATGGTAAAGAATTCTGGTGTTTGAAATTCCGCACCATGAAGGTAAATAACGACTCAGACTCTAAACAAGCCACTAAAAACGATAGTAGAATTACACCACTTGGAGCATTTCTTCGCAAATCGAGCATAGATGAATTACCTCAATTTATCAATACCTTTCTCGGAGATATGTCTGTAGTTGGTCCGAGGCCTCATATGCTCAAACACACAGAATATTATTCTCAGGAAGTAGACAAGTTTATGGTACGTCATTTGGTAAAACCTGGCATTACAGGCTTGGCACAAACCAAAGGTTTCAGAGGAGAAACAAAAGAAGTGTCTGCAATGAAAAATCGAGTAAGAATGGATGTTTTTTATGTTGAGAACTGGTCATTATTCTTAGATATTAAAATCATATTTATGACTGTATTTAATATGGTTCGTGGAGAAAAAAATGCTTACTAAGCGATTGAAAAAAAGCTCATTAAAAGTATTGATTACTTTTAGCCAATCATCATATAATATCGTATCATTACAATGGTAACTACCTTATAATGATGCGATTTTTTTTTATACCATCACTAAAAATTTAATTATATATAAAGTATATTACTTCACAATCCAATATAGATGCCTTACCTTCAAGTAATTGGTTTCATTCATTTATAAATTTTCACTTTATTAATGACTCTTTTTTTAACGTTTGTTACCTCTCTAATTATTACTTACCTAAGCATTCCATCTATCATAAAAGTGGCAGATGAAAAGCACCTTTATGACCTTCCAAGCGAAATCAAAACTTCACATAGCACAGGTATTCCAACACTAGGTGGCATTGCTATTTTTGGTGGAACCCTCATTACCAGCACCTTTTTCATAGATTTTGATACCATTCCTCGCTTCAACTATATATTATGCGCTATGACCTTACTGTTTTTTACAGGAGTCAAAGACGATGTTATCCCCTTAACCCCCAGTAAAAAGTTTATCGCTCAAGTTATTTCAGCAGGCATACTTGTATTTAAGGCTAACATACGCCTTACAAGTTTGTATGGATTATTTGGTATACAAGCCTTGCCTTATTGGATAAGTATTAGCATTTCATTATTTACTATTATTGTAATAATTAATGCTTTTAACCTAATTGATGGAATTAATGGGCTTACTGGTGGAGTAGGCATTATTGTAGGCCTTACCTTTGCTTTCTTTTTTTATCAAATACAAGAAACAGGTTGGGTTGTGTTTATATTGGCATTGTGTGGTAGCTTAATGGCATTTTTAAAATTTAACTTTGCCAATAAGATTTTTATGGGCGATACAGGCTCACTATTGGTAGGTTGTATATCAGTAGTGCTATGTATCAGTTTCATAGAACACCCCGAAGTACAAAAAAAATACTCTAACTCTTTCACCCCTGTTTTTGCTTTTTGTATCCTTATAATTCCTTTATTTGATACTCTCAGGGTTTTCACCATTAGAATATTTAATAAGAAGTCACCTTTTCAGGGAGACAGAAAACACTTACACCATATATTGGTAGATGGAGGGCTCACCCACTGGCAAGCCTCCTTTATTATGTATCTTGCCAACCTCAGTATTATTCTATTGGCATACTCTCTCAAACATATCAGTGCTTTGTTCTTACTCTTTGGTGTATTGGCATTATGTACAGTTTTAAGCTTTTTGTTGGTATCTTTTCATAAGCCTAAATCTAAATCCAGTAATATAAATAAGCCACAAGCCATTGAACACTAATCCTCCACCCTCTAAGTGAATGCACTATTATTTCGAAATATTTAGGGTCTGGAGTACTAATTTGCTATAGCATATTCTCAATAATGTTATCTATTGTTACTCCCTCAGCTTCAGCTTTAAAATTACGCACAATTCTATGACGCAAAATGGGATAAGCTACTGCCTTGATATCTTCTATATCTGGTGAATACTTGCCTGATAGTAAAGCGTTACATTTAGCACCTAAGATCAGGTTTTGCGAAGCACGAGGTCCAGCTCCCCATTCAAGGTATTCGTTGGCTTCTTTAGCTGCCCTTTCTGTTCCTGGGCGAGTTTTGTGCACCAAACTTACAGCATATTCTACTACATTATCAGGTACAGGTACTTTTCTTACTAACTCTTGAAATGCTACAATTTCTTCACCTGATAAAACTTTATTTACGACTGGTTTTTCTTTTACTGTGGTTCGTTTTACAATATCTACTTCTGCCTGATAATCAGGATAATCAAGAAATATATTGAACATAAAGCGGTCTAGTTGCGCTTCTGGCAACGGGTAAGTTCCTTCTTGTTCGATGGGGTTTTGGGTAGCCAACACAAAAAACGGACGATCAAGTTGATAGCGTTTACCAGCAATGGTTACCGAGTACTCTTGCATAGACTCTAGCAAAGCTGCTTGAGTTTTGGGAGGGGTACGGTTGATCTCATCAGCCAAAATAATATTTGAAAATATTGGTCCTTGTACAAACTGAAAATTACGCTGTTGATCAAGGGTTTCTGAACCTAAAATATCTGAAGGCATTAAATCGGGCGTAAACTGAATACGATTGAAGTTAAGCTCAAGACTTGATGCAATTGTTTGAATCAATAGTGTCTTTGCTAAGCCTGGTACTCCTACCAACAAACAGTGTCCCTGACAAAAAATAGCAGTTAATAACAGGTGTACTACCTCTTCTTGCCCTACGATTACTTTTGAGATTTCTTTACGAATATCTTGGTAAGCAGTGTGTAATGCTTTGGCAGCATCTACCTCAGATGCGAATTTTTCCATGTAGTTTTAGGTTCATGTCTTGCCCCTTTTGGACAAAGTTGGTTTAACAATAGTTTATATGTACTAACTCTAAAAATAATCATAGAATCTTAATAAATGCTAATTATTTTCAGCTTTATTTTAAAGTTTATCAATTATTTAACACCCATACAAACAACTATTTTGTGTACTTATCAACGTGCCATTCTATAAAAACAGACAATGCCCATAATCAGAAACAACTCTGACTATAGGCATTGTATTAAACAAGGTCTCTAGCAAGACAGGATCAATTACTACTCAGCACTTTACAGTCTTTGTAAGCTTTATCAATTTTGATAAACATTTCACCTTTTACCTTATTAAACCATTTATTAATTGCCCGTGCTTTTTTATCATTAAGCGCAGCATTATAAATTTTTTGGTAATCTTTAGAAAGGGCAGCCATATGCCCAGATATTTTTTTCTTGAAATAAATTATTCTGACGGCCGTTTTTCCGTCATCAGTACGATAAGACTGAGGAGGAGTAACCGTACCTACCTTCATTGTATCTAAGGTCAAAAACAAGTACGAATCCAAATCATTGGTAGCAATCATACTGGCTCCGGTAGCCTGACTAGTCAACATGCCTCCGTTCCCAGCGGTTATTTTATCATCCGAAAAATTTTTAGCTGCTACTTCAAACTTCAAACTATCTTTTAAAATACGGGTACGAACACTATCTAAAAAATGGCTGGCTTCTCCTACATCTACCAACGAGTAGTCTGGTTTTAAGAAAATATGACGGGTATTGAACTCATTTCCTCGGCGCTCCAGCAGCTGTATCACATGAAAACCTAGCTGAGTTTCTATCACCTTTGAAATTTCATTCTTTTTCAAGCGAAACACTGCAGCCTCAAATTTTGGGACAAAAACCCCTCTGGTTTGCCATCCTAGGTTCCCCCCTTGCTTGGCACTTACATAATCTTGAGAAAATTCTTGCGCAAGTTGAGCAAAATCTTCGCCCTTCATTAGACGTCCTCTGATTTTTTCGAGTTTTTGTCTGATTTTCTGTTTTTGCTCTTTGGTAGGCTCCGGTATTTTCACAATATGCCCTACCTCTACTTCGTCCGAAAAGTAAGGTAGACTATCTTTAGGAATTGAATCAAAATATTGCCTTACCTCCTTTGGGGTAATTTTCACGGTAGAGGTAATCTCTCCATTCATCTTTGATACCGTCATTTGTTCTTTCAAAATATCACGGATATCTTCTTTAATTTGATCCATTGTTTTACCATAGAGTTTTTCCAACTGTTGCTTTTCTCCCCCTACACTCTTCAGCATATAATCAATTCTTCTATCAAGCTGCAAGTTTACCTCTATGTCACTTACAATGACTGAATCAATCTCAGCCTTGGCTACCAGAAGCTTTTGAATGATCATTTCTTCCAAAATTTTACACTTCAAGTCTTTTTCAGGGGCTGTTGTCTGACTTTGGGAAATGATCTCAAGATACCTTTGCTGTAAATCTGACTCTAGTATAATGTTATTATTTACTTTCGCTATAATTTTATCGACAAGCTGTCCACCACCCTGTGCCATACTCATAGAAGAGAAACCTATGGCAAGGCATAGTAACAAGACTTTTATGTACGATTTAAAAATCAACTTTTGCATGATATTTTGCTGCATTTAATAAATTTTAATTTTTTTAGACTTTCGTGCCTTTTTAAGGATGTCTTCTTCCATTTTTTGAATCAACTCAACCTTTCTTTTCTGCAAAATTAATTCAACAATGTGTGGTTTGGCAAACTCATAAGGAGTCTCTTGATTGACTAATTTAAAATCACGCACTTTAAGATAATACACATACTTTTTATCTTGTTTGCGTGAATACTGAAACTTACTTTGCTTTAGTAAGGCGGCTTTATCATTTACTCCATTAAATGGTGTATTATTGATAAGGTCATCAAACCCTACCCAAGTACTATCTTCTATATGATAAAACTCAGCTGATTTTACACAAAAATCTCTAAGAGTTTTTTTTCGATTGGCATTTGTACTCATTAGTAGTTTACCTACTTTTAAACTTGACGAAGAATCCCTGCCAGTGCTCGCCAAAGGAATTTTAATTAGTATACCTTTGATAATATGCTGTTTGAGTACAAAGTTCCCTTTATTGGCTTCATAATAAGCCTTCACCTCACTATCTTTCACTAAAGTATCAAGGTTATTATTTACATGTCGCTCTTCAAGCACATACCTCAACAAGTTATCTTTAAATTTTTTTACCTTTTGTTTTATTTCGTCTTTGTCTATTTTTTTCTGATTACGGGCTTCCTCTAACACTACTTCACGTTTAACCCAAGCATCAATATATTCTCTCGCTAGCCTGGCGCTGTCCTTAGCAAGCATTCCAGGGTGTATCACCCCCTGAAGGTCGTCAGCATATAGTATAGAGGCCCCCACTTGAGCAATTTTTTTTGACTTCCCAGTTTTCCCACTTCCAGCACCACTATCGCCCTGCCAAAGGCTACATGCAGATAAGCAAACCGAGGTCAACAAGAAAAGGAATACGCTCCTACTATTGACACTACAAACCAAGTCCCAAAATATTGTTTTCATTCCTCTTATTTTTTACTTACCAATTGATCTATCACTTCTTGATTTACCTGCACTGGGTATTCTTTCTTGAGACTCTCCAGCCATTCTTTTTCAAGGTAAGTTTGATAATTAGCAATAACCTTTCCGCGAGTTTCTTTATAAGTTTTCAAACGAGGTTGTAACACATCCTCAATGACTACTAGTACCAAGCGATCTTTATCTTGTAACTCTGTTTTCCCTTTCTCCCAGGCAATTTTATCTACAAAATCGTTTTCGCCTTTTTCGTATACCCCTTGGTTAACTTTTACATTTAACGGGTTGGTAAGATTTAATTCATTGACTAAATCTTTCTTTTGAGATGAATAAAAAGCAAATTCAATTCTTCGGTTTCGTCGTCGGTCTTTGATAGACACCGGCTTCGAGTTTTTATAATCTTTAGTAGTAATACGGTCAACACCGATTCGCTGTCTCAGTAAAAAGTCCAAAGTATTTTGCAAACGTTGAGATGATAAACCAACCGGTTCAGCTGGGTCAATATGACCCGAAAGTTCCAGCTTATAATGACGGTTTTTCTTCAGGAGATTTGCCACTGACAACAAGGTACGCTGAGCATTTTGATCTAACACTTTTTGCTCTTTGTCAAAATATACATTATTTACTTTTACTTTACTCACAAGATAACTGGGTTGAACCAAACGCGTTTTTAATTGAGTCATTATCTGAGCATTGGCTACGCTGTATATGGTAGCATTAGCTCGCTTACCCCAACGATATTTTTCACGATTTGCTTCAAAAAACTTTCTTGCCCCAGCAGTATCCATAATAGCCTTGTTCCACACTTTGTCGTTCATCATCTGAAACAACATCATTCCCTCTTTATACTCTTTTACTAACATTCGGTAATCCTTGTATTTTGCATTCAAGTTATTACGCTCAAAATCCAGTGCACTATAATCTACATAGTTGTCCAGTAACAAACGCATATAATGTGTAGGGGTCGCAATATTACTTTTAGGAACCTGTTTTAACACTACATAGTCAAAAAAATCTTTGACAGTATAGGTTTTCTTAATTTTCAATACTTTATCTTCAAACGATATAAGCCCTTCTTTCAAACCATTGTGGGTAGGACTATACTTCCAAACACCCTTGAGTAATGTAGTACCAGCCTTAGCTATAGCCTTGTTAGCGACTTTAGGGTTCAACCTAAAGTTGTTGATTTTTTTTAGTTTGGCGATAAATGACCGATGAGTTACCTTAAGGCGAGAGTCTTTGGCAACTTTTTGCCTGATAAATGGCTCCACTTCGGTAAATGTATCCAAGGTCCGCTTTTTCATCAATTTGATGATATGCCAACCACTGTATGGAGTATACACAGGCTTTGAAAAATCGCCTACTTCCTTTAATTGAAAAGAAGCTTGCTCAAACTCAGGAATTGCCTCACCCACCCCAAACTCTGGCAGCACACCTCCTTTGTTCTTAGAAGGTTGATCTTCAGAAAATTGACGACACAATTTGTCCCAGTCTTCTCCGGCTTTGAGTCTTTCATAAATTTTATCAATTTTACGCTTGGCCTCAATAGAGTCTTTAGCATTGGCTTTGGCAGGTTGCATAATCATAATATGGGCAGTTTGGATCTTGCCACTGGCTTTACGCCTGTCGGTTACTTTTAGAAAATGGTAACCAAATTTGGTACGCAATAAATCTGAAATAGACCCCACCTGTGTTTGATAAGAAGCATTCTCAAATGGGTAGACCATCTGTAATGCAGTAAAATAACCTATATTACCACCTTGTTTGGCAGAGGGGCTTTGTGAGTGAGTGCTTGCTACTTGTTCAAAGCTTTTGCCATTGAGCACGGTTTTACGCAACTCCAAAATTTTGTTGTAAGCAACGACGGTATCTTGTGGCTCGGCTTCCTTATCTACTTTTACCAAAATATGAGAGACTCTTACCTCTTCTTTTAAACGATCATAGGCTTCTCTTACCAACTCCTCTACTTTGGCTTTATCAGTAAGGTAAGGCTTGGCAAGTTGCTCTTTATAGGTACTCAGTTCATTGTTAAAAGCATCGGTAGTATCTATCCCTTTTTTTTGAGCTGCCAAAATTTTAAGTTTAAACTTAATATATAAGTCAAGATAACTGGATACACTACTGCGTGTATAAGCACTGTCCTTGTTTTTGAGGCTTTTCTCGTAGGTATATTTAAAATCGGATAGATAAATAGGATTAGCTCCCAGGGTGGCAATTACTTTCGACTTACTACTTGTTGTTTTCTTTGTAGTTGTACAGCTCACCAAAGCTACACACAAACCTAAAACATACAATCCTGCTTTGGTACAAACACTATTTTTAAACATAATGAAATATTAGCTTTTGGTATGTTGGCAAAAATCATCACAATTTTACGGATTTTTTGCGAAAAAAGACTCGAAACCAACAGGTAATAAATAGTTTAACAATTGAATAGAGTGTCAAAGTTAAGTTTTGAAACAAAATGAAGGGCAAAACTTGGTGAAAATAAAAGCGAAAAGAATGGTTTGATGGAGTAATTAAGTTATTTCTTGGCTATTTTTTTGGTCATGCGCCATATATTTTGGTGGTCTTCTACTGACACTTCTACTGTATCCATAATTCGATTTACTAACATAAGCCCTACCCCACCTTTACGCCTTTCTTTGATAATATTTGAAATTTTGGGTTCTTGGTATTCTGAAATATCAAAAAAATTAGCATCCTGATCTATAATCTCAAACAAGATTTTACCTGCTTGATCTTCTATATTAATCTCTAAAAAATAATCAGGATTACAGTTATGTGAGTAAATAATAAGGTTGGAACAAATTTCATCAACAGCCAATACTAATTGATTCACCTCTATTTCTGACAAAGATAAATTGCGCAGTACTACTGTGACAAACTCTCTTATAAGCCGTAAATTATCTCTTACACAATTTACTTTATAGTAATGAACCATTTTACCAAGGGTTATGAAAATGCAACAATTAACAACACCAGAGTGTTTGCTTAAGAATCTGTAAAATAAAGTGCTTCAGGAGAACAAAACACCTCGTGAGTGAACAATGCAAAATATTTGCTTAACCTTTAGCTATGGAATTATTAGCTTCGCAGAGCTCGGCACAGCGCAGCTGTAGCCTCGGTTTTTTGAAGAAGTCCCCCAATCAGAAGTTATGCACCAGAAATAGATTATTTTTGTAGGATTACTTAAAGAACAACAACATCGGTTTTACATATAGTCTATTTTATATCTTTAGCCTCTTGTTTAGAGTCAACTATTTGCAATAACTGATCTAAACCTAATATCTCAAATACATTTTTAACTTTTGAACTAAGCCCAAAAAGTGTAAAGAATATTTCTTTTTCTTTGAACTCTTCTATGTGAGACATAAACACTCCCAAACCGGCAGATGATATATAATTGAGGTTGGCACAATCTACCAAAATATTCTTTTTGCCATTAGTTATTGCTTCTTCTATGGATTTGTCTAAGGTAATGGAAGATGATGCGTCTACATCGCCATAAATTTCAATGATATGAAATTGCTCTTCGTTTATTGTTTTTATTTGCATCTTAGGTTTACGTGTGTAAAAGAAGTTAGTTTATATATGTAATCATATACTGAACAAATTTATAGAATCTATATTTGTTTCCCAAAATAATGCGCTCCAAAGCCCATAAGAACCCTTCAGGAGTACTCAAACCTAAAGTGGCTGAATGGCAAAAACACCCAACAACCTACCCCGTATTTAATACTAAATAATTGTTAAGTAGTACTTTGTGGATAAAAAATATTTTTTCTTTTATTTGGTTTCTGCGTACTTTTGTAAAACTTATAATATTTGCGTAGGAAACAATGTGCTTTTAAGCATTTACAACACCTTTTTTGAATATTTATCTGGTTTGTTTCTACTGTTTACCCAACATAAATTATAACTTACGAAACCTTTTAACGTTAAATTTTATACCAATATATCAATATATACATAAACCTAAAATATATGGAAAACAAGGAGGAAAAGACGAGATACTCTGAGGAGGAACTACGTGAATTTGATGAATTAATCCAGAAAAAATTAACTGAGGCAAGAAAAGAACTTGATTATATCAAAGAATCTTTGAGCAAAAGAAATGATGAAGGAATAGACAATACTATTGGCAACTCAAAACTGCTGGAAGATGGCGCTGGAACCGCTGAGCGAGAAAACCTCAATCAGATGGCTGCCCGCTTACAAAAGTTTATTCAACAGCTCGAACGTGCTGCCATTAGAATTAAAAATGGTACTTATGGCGTATGTATAGATACAGGGAAACTTATTCAAAAAGCAAGGTTGAGAGCAGTACCTCATACTCAGCACTCTATTGAGGCTAAATTATCAAGACAAAAATAATTGAGACTTTTACAAAATCACGTAGAGGCACTTATTTTTTGTGCCTCTGAACCTATTAGTATAGATGAATTGCAAAGTTGCCTTTCAGAACTGTTTGATACTGTAATACCCGAAGAGGAGGTATTGCAGACGATTGAAGTACTTACTGAAAAATATGAAGATGGTAACTTTGCTTTTCAAATTTGTCAAATGTCAGAGGGTTACCAATTCTTAACTAAACCTGAGTTTCAACCAAGTATTGCTGTTTTATTAAAACAAAACTCAAAAAAAAGATTATCAAAAGCAGCATTAGAAACACTGGCAATCATTGCATACAAACAACCTATTACCAAGGGGCAGTTAGAACAAATAAGAGGAGTGAGTTGCGACTATACCATTCAGAAACTTTTAGAAAAAGAACTGGTCGCAATCAAAGGAAAAGCAGAGACCGCAGGTCGCCCCATTCTTTATGGAACAAGCAAAAAGTTTATGGAATATTTTGGCATCAATAGCCTGAGTGATTTACCATTACCCAAAGACTTGAAGGTGGATGAAAGTAAAGCTCCACAAGCCAATGAGAATATTCCGGCAGAAGGCTCGTAAGCCAAAGCTGCCCGTTGAGTAGCCCGTGTTTTTTAATTAAAGGTTGATTCAAAAAACACACATAAATCAGGATTTCAGCAAGGGCTTTCAACATTTTCAATATATAATTTTAACATATACATAGATTGCATAAACAATGAATAAGAAAAGAAACGATGAGGTAAGAAATACCTCAGGAAAAAACAGCAATGGTCAGTCTAAACACAAAAATATAGATAAAAAGAAGGTTTTTTTTAGCAAAAAAGATAAAAGGGACAGAAAACCAGATAACCGAAGAAACAGAAACCAAGAAGATAACCCCAACCCTAAATTCAAATCAAACAATACTTCCCGAAAGCCTAAATTCAATAAAGACGCTAAGTTTAATAATAAAGATAGTAGAAACCGAGACAGAGATAGAGATAATGGTGCTGATAGAAAAAATGGGCCAAAAGACCACCGAAGACCCAACAAGTTTAAACAACCTTTCCAAAAACGCAATTCGGACAGAAAACAGTCTGGCCCTCCTAATTATGACCTGCAAAAACCTGGAAGTAAGGCGAATAAACACCAAGACCGTGAAGGTAACCGTGGCAAAGAACGTACTCAAAGACATAATGAACCAGAAAAAATGCGCCTCAACCGATTTATTTCTAACTCAGGAGTTTGTTCTCGCCGTGAAGCAGACAAGCTCATAGAGATGGGAATGATCAGTGTAAACGGCAAGGTAATTACCGAAATGGGATTTCAGGTAAGCCCTACTGACACTGTAAAGTATGGCAAGCGGTTATTGAAGCGTGAAAAGTTTGTGTATGTATTGCTCAATAAACCTAAAGACTTTATTACTACCACCAATGACCCGCAAGATAGAAAGACCGTGATGGATTTGATTAAAAACTCTTGTGATGAGCGAATCTATCCTGTAGGACGTCTAGACCGTAACACAACTGGTTTACTGCTGTTTACCAATGATGGTGAAGTAGCTAAAAAGTTATCACACCCTTCACACGATGTTAAGAAGGTATATCAGGTAGAACTGGATAAACCATTGAAAGATGAAGACTTGGACTCAATTGCTGAAGGGGTAATTCTGGAAGATGGCTACGCTGCTGTAGATGAAATAGCGATACTCAACCCTGAAAGAACATTGGTTGGTGTAGAAATTCACATTGGACGAAATCGCATTGTACGCCGTATTTTTAACCACTTGGACTATGAAGTAGTCAAACTTGACCGTACCATGTATGCAGGTTTGAACAAGAAAAATATTGACCGTGGTGATTGGAGATACCTGAGCGAAAAAGAAGTAATTCGCTTGAAGTATTTTGCTTAACTACTTGCCCATCATTGGGCAAATAAAAGACAATAAAAATGGGCAGTTGATACTTATCGACTGCCCATTTTTTGTATTTTTTCTGATAAATTATAGTTGTGCCACTTCCATTTTACGCTCTACCTTTTTTACCAAACCTTGCAGTACTTTGCCTGGACCTACTTCGGTGAAAGAAGTAGCACCATCGATAATCATATTTTTCACGGTTTGAGTCCAACGAACTGGTGACGTTAGTTGAGCAATCAAATTAGCCTTAATGGTTGCCACATCGTTTGCTGGGGCAGCATTTACATTTTGATATACAGGGCATATAGGCTCACTAAAATTGGTTTCTTCTATAGCTTTGGCCAATTCTTCACGAGCGGGTTCCATCAAAGGCGAGTGGAACGCTCCCCCTACTGCCAAAGGCAATACACGCTTGGCTCCTGCTTCTTTCAGTTTTTCCATGGCTTGTTCTACTCCCGCATTGCTCCCCGAAATCACCAGTTGACCTGGGCAGTTATAGTTAGCTGCTACTACTACCTCATTGATAGCTTCGCACACTTTTTCTACCACCTCATCCTCTAACCCCAGCACTGCTGCCATCGTAGATGGGTTTGCCTCACAAGCTTTTTGCATAGCCAAAGCACGCTGTGATACCAGCTTAAGCGCATCCTCGAAAGCTAATGTCTTGTTGGCTACCAAAGCTGAAAACTCTCCCAAAGAGTGACCAGCCACCATATCGGGGGCAAAATCATCTGAGGTAAGTGCCAAAATTACTGAATGTAAAAAGATGGCAGGCTGGGTAACTTTGGTTTGTTTAAGCTCCTCCTCAGTTCCTTCAAACATAATATCAGTAATGCGGAAACCTAATATTTCGTTGGCTTTCTCAAACAATTCTTTCCCTTTTTCTGATCCTTCGTACAGGTCTTTTCCCATTCCTACAAATTGGGCACCCTGTCCCGGAAAAACGTATGCTTTCATTTCTTTCGTTTTTTGGTAAGTGATCATTTTAACAACACAAAGTTATATGTCAGCATTGTATTTTGGAGATTTTTGGAGATTTTTCTTTGGTGAGATCAAACGGTTCATTAACCACTATTGACACACTACTACTTCAGACAAGTAATAGACTGCTTGCTTGTAGCTTTGTACATACGCAAAAATTGCTTTGATTTCATCAGCTGTGAGATCAAAGCTTTGCATGGTGGTTTTACCATATTTGTTATACAGTTTTATCGCATAAGGATCGCCACTGGCAATTACTTTTTGCGAGTTTTGTACCCAAGGAATGAGCCAGTCTATTGAACGCCTATCTAGTATACCTTTTAAGCCAGGACCTACTATTACATCAGCGCCAGCACTATGGCATTGCATACAGTTATTATAAAACAAGGTTTTGCCTACACTAACAGTTCCTGAAAGCTGCACAGTATCTTGGTAACTATACTCTGACACCGTTCCACACCCCCTGCTTGGTGCTGTTTCTTTTACATCTACATTAACTAAGGTCACTATTAAACCCGCCACTGAAAGGGCTATCAGGGTAAAAATTTGGGAGAGTTTTTCGATAAATGGGATCATACGATTTAGTTTTAATCTCTTGTATTTTCCGATGTAGACAACGAATCTATACATACTACTTCCTTACTACCATAGTTGCCTACATAAAATAAAACTGCTTTGATTTCGCTAGTCGTGAGACCAAAACTTTGCATGGTAGTTTTACCATATTTGTTATATAGTTTTACCGCATAAAGATCGCCACTGGCAATTACTTTTTGCGAGTTTTGTACCCAAGAAGCAAGCCAGTCTATTGAACGCCTATCTAGTATACCTTTTAAACCAGGGCCTACTATTACAACAGCTCCGGGGTTATGGCAGGGTTCACAGTTGTTATTAAACAAAACTTTTCCCTGAGTAAACAATGCTTGTTCGCTATTTGTAAAAGTAGGAGTAGGTATACAATTGGGAGGATATGTTGCTAGTTTGTCTTGTGTAGCACAACCTGGCAAAGGCTCAGTTTGCACCTTAAATATGAGTATGATTAAAGCACATAATAAAGCCAAGATCGTTATTATAAGAAGGTTAAATAAGCGGACAATCTTTTGCGTGAATGGTACCATAAGTTTAATCTTTTACCTTGGCTAGTTTATCTAAACCAATGCTGGGTTTATCAAACATGGGGTTCTCCTATTTTCTTACCCCAAAATTAAGAATACCTTTTATTCAAATCTTTTAAATGCCTTTTGATATGAGCTACTACAATTTCCAAATGTTCTTGCCTTGAGTACCCTCTTGAACCTTTCTTGTAAGGAATAATGCCAATCGCTGTATTATAAATATATTGTTCAATGATTGTCTGTGCTTTTTTGAGTCTATCAATCAAAGCTTCTATTGGGCTCGAAGCCGTTGTCTCGACACTTTGCTTGTTTACTTCTGAAAGCTTACCTTTGAGGGGGTTAGGTTTTCTACCCTCACCCAAGTCTGCAATATTTCGGGCAAAGCTTTCATGCCAAAAAGTAAGATGCCCCAAGATATCTTTAGCATTCCAAAACTCATAAACCATTTGTTGGTAATCTAAATCTTGCTCATAAAACTGAATCAAGGCAGCTAACTGTTGTTGAAGTTTTTTTAAATTGGCTTCGATGGCTAAGTCTAAGTTACACATATAAAGTACTTTAAAAGCGGTACAAATATTCACACTCATATAAAAACAAGCCTATAGCAACCCCATGACAAACATCAGTAAAGCTTTCAAAAAGTAACAAAAAGGTAATGCTTCCCCAATGATGCACTTGTGTACCAGCAAGCTTTGGAGTGGTATAGATTTACGTATAAAATAAAGCAAATTGATGCATAAAAACCAGTGGTATAAATACTACCAAGGTTGAACAAGCCACCCTGTAAGTTTGCATCATAACTTATCAAATATTCCACTTTACCCCCAACAACAGGTATTTAAGCGGAAAAACTGAGTTCATTATTATAAGAAGGTTGAATAAGTAAACAACCTTTTGCGTGAATAATGCCACAGGTTTAATCTTTTATCCTGGGCAATTTATCTAAAGAAATGTAGGGCTTATCACCTCGGTTTACATTGGCTATATAGAACAACAGGGCATGCATGTCTTTGCCCTTGTAACTGAAGCTTTGCATGGCAGTTTTGTTATATTCATTGTACAATTTCACAGCATAAGGGTCACCATCGGCAATCATTTTTTGCGAATTATGAATCCAACGCATCACCCAATCTACACTGCGCCTTTCAAATATACCTTTTAAGCCAGGTCCTACTGTGCGTTCACTACTGGTAGTATGACATGGCAAACAACTATTATTATACAGTCTTTTTCCTAGGTTATACACTTGAGTCAAACTATCTGGTTTTTGTACTTTAGATACACCAGGGCTATTGTTGGTGGTGTTTTTAGTTTCTTGAGACGACGGTCCAGAGGTACAAGCCGTCGCATAAAGTATAATAAAAAGTAAAGTAATTGGTAATAAGTTGACCTTCTTCATGAGGTTTATGGGTTTAAATAAAAGCAGATTGTTTACTCTAACAATATACATCTTTTGCTCAATATTTTTTATATTAGGGAAGCCTACTCTTTTGTCCTGCCTTAAGGGTGTCCAGAGAAATTATACAGCCACTTTTTTAAAGCAAAACCAATGTTCCTACACCTAATGTATATCTTTTAATGACTCTCTGGGAAATAAAGCATTGGATGGACAATTCAAAAATAACTATTGCTTTAGAAAAGGAGTTTGGTACAATGTAGAAGGCTCATACAAACTGCCCCATAAGGAGTAAAATTGTTTAGAAGCCTACTTACCTTCAGAGCAAAACTCTTGGAAAGGTCAAAAAATTAGGAAAGTAAAATAATGCTTTATGAGTGTTCATTTTACGAATTTCAATAACTTTGCCTAAGAAATTTACTGGCTTGGTGCCCCTATAAGGCAAAAGCTACGTAATGTATTTTCAGAACCACCACAAAACATAAGAGAAAAAATAGTGGTTTTACTACTACTCTAGACTCTTAGGAATGGTGAAAAAATAAATTTCTATAGTTTACAAAATATTTTGAAGCTAGACGCTGCACGGCAATATCCAGTGGATATTGAGCGAGCTTGAGGGATGGTCGGCTAATAGCAGCGCTATTCGGCTATTTTTTAACAAAGTATAGCAACAAAAGATGAGGTTAAGAATGTAAATTTATTTTGGAAGCATTCCTTAGAAAAGTAAATATTAAATTATTTATAAATTTTGCCCAAATCAAAATAATACTATGAACAAGATCAAGCACAAAATAATTGTAATGGGGTGCCTGTTAGCCTCATTAGGCTTTGTGACGAGCTGTAGTTCTAACTTTAAGCTTGGCAAAAAAAAATATGATCTTCATGAATACCACGAAGCCATCAAATATTTTGAAAAAGCTGAAGCCTCAGGACACCCCAAGAAAGAAACACATTTTTATATTGCTGAGTCTTACCGTATGTCAAACCAAATGCGTAAAGCACTCCCTTTTTACCAAAAAGCTATAGAGGCTCGCTCACGCGAAGATGAAGCACGCTTTCATTATGCTGAATGCCTTAAGTTTATGGGTAAGTACAAAGAAGCGCATGTATTGTATGAAAAATATGCCAAAACAGGCAAAAACTATAAGCTGAGAAAAAAAGCCCGTACAGAGATAAAAAACCTGGAAAAGCTCGAAAGTATGGTAAAAGAAGAGCACCATTATACCGTTACTAATTGTGAGGGGCTCAACACTAAAAGTGCTGAATTTTCTCCAATGATCCATAAAGGTAAAATGGTATTTACCTCAGCCAGAAAAGAGACTGTATTCAAAGGCAATGGGGCTGCTTACTTAGGTATTTACGCCCACGACTTTAACCATCCTACCAAATTTACTGGTGAAGCAAAGCTATATGAAGATGACATTCACCACGAAACCGAACACGATGCATCGCCTACTTTTGCCCGTAATGGCTCGTTTATGATTTTTGCCCGAAGTGGCAACAAGAAAAAAGGCAGACGAACCACTGATTTGTTTATTTCACGCCGTCAGGCAGATGGCACTTGGGGAGAAGCTGAATTGCTTGAAATTAGTTCAGACAAAGCCTGGGATGCTTGCCCCTCTATCTCACCTGATGGCAAACGTTTGTATTTTTCGTCTGACCGCAAAGGAGGTGCTGGTGGAAATGACATCTGGGTAGCCAACTTAACATCCTCGGGAAGGGCTTATGGAGTCCGGAATGTGGGCAGACAAATTAACACTAATCACAGCGAAAAGTTTCCTTATGTAGATAACAAAGGTAAGCTTTATTTTTCGTCTACCGGGCATTGGGGTTTAGGGGGACTAGACCTGTTTGTTGCCACTCGCCGAAACGGTAAAGTTGAGGTGAAAAATATGGGAGTACCCTTTAACTCCCCTGCCGATGATTTTGGTATTATTTACAATACTGACTCTACCGGTTATTTTTCGTCTGACCGTGAAGGTGGCAAAGGTGGAGATGATATTTATCATTTCTTAGACCAAACTCCTAAAACTAAAACATTCAATTATTTTCTTGCCATTGATGTAGCTGTAGAAGATACTGTAACTCAGGAAGATATTCCATTGCCAGGCTCTAAAGTAGAAGTATATGAAGGTACCATTGCCAGCATAAAAAAAGGGAGCAAGCCAATCCATATCTTTACAGCAGATGCCAAAGGACACGTCAAGGAGTTTCCAGTAAAAGTAAAAACTGATTATGTAATTAAAGCTGGCAATAATGTAAGCAAGGTACAATACATTACCAACGAGGAAGAGTATAGTATGTTGGGACGTGAAGCTGACCAGGATGATCCCAAATACAAAAAAGCTGTCAACGATATTCATTTACAAACCACTGTGTACCTTAAGCCAGTATTGGGTTATGAGTTTGAGGCCATTATCTTTTATGATTTTGCCCGTTGGGAAATTCGCCCGGATGCAGCCAAAGAGTTAGACGAGCGAGTACTTACTTTCTTGAAAAACAACCCAAAACTTATTGTAGAACTAGGCTCTCATACTGATGCCAGGGGTACAGATCAAAACAACCTGATCCTTTCGCAGAAACGCGCTAAGTCAGCGGTAGATTATTTAATCTCAAAAGGGATTGATCCTGACCGTATCAAAGCTAAAGGTTATGGAGAGACTGACTTAAAAATAAAAGAAGCCAAAACCGAAGAAGAACACCAGGCAAACCGTCGTACTACCGTCAAAGTACTTGGTATAATGAGCGAATAAAATCGAGTGAATATTCTGAAAATTTATAATGCTGATGAGCACAAGGTGGTTCATCAGCATTTTTTTTTGTGTGCTAAAGTCCCGAACTTGCCACTGTTTTCGTAAAGTTCATCATTAGCATCATTAAATTTATTATGAGATACGACCAAAGAGGGGTTTCGGCCTCTAAAGAAGATGTGCACAACGCCATCAAAAATATAGATAAGGGTTTGTACCCAAAGGCTTTTTGTAAAATCATTCCTGATATTATTGGAAGAGATGAGGCTTTTTGTAACATTATGCACGCTGATGGGGCAGGGACTAAATCATCGCTTGCCTACCTCTACTGGCGCGAAACGGGTGACTTATCGGTATGGAAAGGCATTGCACAGGATGCATTGGTCATGAATATAGATGATTTGTTATGTGTAGGCGCCACTCAGGATATTTTAGTATCCTCTACTATTGGTCGTAACAAAAACCTGGTACCTGGTGAAGTAATTGCAGAAATTATCAATGGTACTGAAGAGTTTTTAGCCCTCTTGCGTGAACACGGCTTGATGGCGTATAGTACTGGTGGTGAAACAGCTGATGTGGGCGATTTGGTGCGCACTATCATCGTTGATAGTTGTGTAACGGCACGTATGCGTCGGGCGGATGTAATTAACAATGACCGTATAAAACCGGGTAACGTCATTGTAGGGCTTGCTTCGTTTGGTAAAGCTACTTATGAGTCGGTGTATAATGGAGGCATGGGTAGCAATGGACTTACTTCGGCTCGTCACGATGTATTTAACCACGTTCTGGCAAGTAAATACCCTGAAAGTTTTGACAATGCCATTGCCGACAATTTGGTATACATAGGACAATACAACCTAAATGATGCTATTCCTGCACAGTTTCATCAAGCAAACAATAACAGTTTTGCCCACGATCAACTGTCTACCTTAGATATAGGCAAACTTGTACTTTCTCCCACTCGTACTTATGCCCCCATTATGCAGGCAGTATTTGCAGAACACCGTACCAAAATAGATGGAATGGTACACTGTAGCGGTGGTGGACAAACCAAGATTTTACACTTTATTGACCAATACCATATTATCAAAGACAACCTGTTTGAAACCCCGGCATTGTTCCAAATCATTCGTGAAGAAAGCAACACCCCATGGAAAGAGATGTATAAGGTGTTTAATATGGGGCATCGTATGGAGTTATATACAGATGAAGCTACTGCCAATGCTATTATCAAAATAGCCCATTCATTTGAAGTAGACGCACAAATTATAGGAAGAGTAGAGCCTAGTCCTACCCCTCAATTGACCATTGTCACCAATGAAGGTAATTTCGAATACACAAAATAACCTTCATTTTTTACTATTTGCCTGATAAACTTGTAAATTTGCAGCTTTCGAAAACTATCTTTGGTACAGAAATCGTTGAGTCTTGATTATGAACAGGTTAAATGTTCACTTTCGAACTTGATAAAACTTACAGAGGGAAAACTATTCAAAATAAAAAAGTAATAAGTCTCCTCTATACCAGATGTAACACTTGATGTTTATGTTACGAGTAATTGTGTCTTTGAAGGCATTTTTCACCACTATTCTCATAGTGCTGTTTGCAACTTTATCAGGCATTGGTCAATCTCTTATCATTACAGGTAAGGTAATCAATGCACAAGATAATGCTCCTTTGTCTTTTGTCAATGTACTGATAAACAATAACGCCAAAGGAACTACTACCAACATTGATGGCTTCTTTTCTATTACTATACAGGAGTCTGCCCTCAAAAAAATGAGTTTTAATTATGCAGGCTTTGCCCCTTTTGTATACCATGTCAAAACCAAGGCTGACCTAAAGCCTCTTCGCCGACAACTCATCATCAAGCTCTACCAGAGTACCAACCAACCTT
Organism: Microscilla marina ATCC 23134; assembly: GCF_000169175.1. Lineage (NCBI taxonomy): Bacteria > Pseudomonadati > Bacteroidota > Cytophagia > Cytophagales > Microscillaceae > Microscilla > Microscilla marina. Next base: position 44,875 of record NZ_AAWS01000009.1, on the reverse strand, counting down.
TGCAAAGCACCGTTGCCAATAACAACAGCCCAGCAAGTGCCATTATCAAACGAGTATACCAAAACCGTAAACGAAATAACCCCCAAAACCTCAAGTCTTACAGGTATAATGCATACCACAAATTTTATATCAATCTCAAAAATAAGATTCCAGCACAAACAGCCGCCGAGGTAGACTCATCGAATACACTGGACAGTACCGAAAAACGGTTGGCACACTACCTTAGAAAACACCACTTGTTTTTGAGCGAAGCGGTTACCCAACACCAATATATTTTTCCTAATTACTACAAAAAAACCCTTCAGGGAAACCGTATTTCTGGCGTACAAAACCCTGTATTCTTAAGCATTGATCAACGTTTACAACCTTTTTCATTTTATAAAACACATATCAATGTATTTGGAAAAAAATACCTCAACCCTATTAGTCACAATAGTGATAGAAAATACAGTTTTGAAGTTAGTGATACTTTGTTTATAGGTGAAAACAGCATTTATGTCATTCATTTCTACCCTTTGCCTGACAAAAACTTTGAAGCACTCAAAGGTGTACTTTATATCAACACTAAGTACTATGCCATTCAAAATGTGGTATTTGAACCCGTAGACCAATACCAAAGCACAAGTTTCCGTATTCAGCAAGAGTACCACCTGTTAAAGGATAAATACTGGTTTCCGGTACAGTTAAGTGCTAACATCATTTTTCATAAGAAAAAACTGGGTGAACGCCCTATGGTAGGCACCCTGCGTACTTTTCTGAAAGACATCGAGCTTTATCCACCTCTGAGACCCAGAGATTTTTCAAAAATAACTTATGAAGTAGCAGCAAAAGCGAATAATCAAACACCAGACTTTTGGAAAAATCAACATCAGGCTCACCCTTTGAACCCTAAAGATACCCTTACCTACACCTATATAGACAGTGTAAGTAACCATCGCCTCTTCAATGGTTTGGCAACCACCTTGGAGCTGGCTACTTATGACAAACTTAGCTATAGATCACTCGATTTTAAGGTCAGTGAAATGATTCAATACAATGGTTATGAAGGCATTCGTTTAGGTGCTCATTTTAGTACTAATGAAAAAATCTCTGAAATTTTTAAAGGGACAGGGTATATTGCTTATGGTACCAAAGATGGGGCTTTTAAATACGGGGCTTCAATGAGCATTCAAAATATTTTCAAACGTTTTGATCCACAACTAGGCATTTACTTTAGCCAAGATGTAACAGAACCCGCTGGCTTAAACCTGCTGGCTCCTGAACGTTGGTCGCTAAACGGGGTGTTGCGCCAGGCATTAATTACAAGAATGGATAAAGTGAAAACCTTAGGAGCATACATCAAAGTTCGTCCTTTCAGGAATTTACAGTTATTGGCAGGCTTCAAAAATCAACAGATTGAACCTACTTATCACTATGAATACCTAAGTAACACCATAAATTCTCCTGACAATACCCCTACTGCTCTCAATGAGTTTAACATAAGCGAAATAACGCTTGGTTTGCGCTATGCCTATCGTGAGTCTTTTATGAAAAAAGATCATCATGAAGTATACCTAGGTAGTCAATATCCGGTAGTTCAGTTTAACTACAAACGAGGGTTACCCAATGTATTAAACAGTGAATTTGACTACTATAAAATAGAAGGACAAGCAGCCTACAGTTTTTGCTTGCCAACCACCGGAACCACTAGCATTCGCCTACAGGCAGGAATGATACAAGGGGAAGCTCCTTATCCTTTACTTTACAACGGACGTGGAGGTCTTACCCAATTACCTCTCAGGGTAGATCATAGTTTCCAGGTAATGGGGTTGTATGAATTTGTCTCTGATCGTTTTTTTAACGCTTTTATTTCTCAAAACCTGGGGCGTTTGCTATATAGAAGCAATACTACTTGGTTTCAGCCAGAATTAATATTAATACAAAATATTGGTTTTGGAACGTTGACAAACGCAGATCGTCACCAAATGCTAGACTTTAAAACAATGGAACAAGGCTATTTTGAAAGTGGAGTATTGCTTGACAAACTCTTGCGTATCAACTATTATCAAGTAGCTAACTTAAATATAGGTACTGGAGTTTTTTATCGTTATGGTGCCTACACAAAAAAAGGTTTGGAAAACTTTGCCCTTAAAGTAACTTTAGGCTTATCATTTTAACATATATTTTATTTTCACGGGGTAATTTTTCAAACCACTCCGTGAAAATAAATGCTTTCTTAGTTACTCACCACAAAATTAGCCCGTAATACTTTCTTGCCCATTTTCATTTCTATATGATATAAACCCTCTGCCAACGGAGTAGATGGTAACAATCGAACTACCTGAGTTCCTTGCGGCTTTATTGCCACTTCTTGTTGATGAACAATGGCTCCTTGTACACTATAAATGATCGCTTGACAAATCTCTTTATGTTGAATTCCTTTAAGTTGTAACTGAATATTCTTACCACTGGCAGGGTTAGGCACTACCAACAAATCAGCTTTATCTGCCAGCGTGGTATTCAAGCTTTTAACAGGTGAGTAACCATAGGTATTGTCTTTGTTAAATTGAGCGATACGGTAATAAGAAATGCCTTCATGGGGCTGTTTATCAATCCACTGATAAGTGTTAGTCAAATCTTGAGCATTGATTTTTGCCAAGGCATAATAACTTACTCCATCTTGTGAACGCTCTATAGAAAAATACTTCGCTTGATGCCCACCTTGCAATACCCAATCTAAGTATGCTTGCCCCATATTAGGAGTCACTTTAAAGTTCAAAAAGCTTACAGGTAGAGGCATAGTAGCCATAGAGATTACGTGAGGAGAAAAGTCGGTAATGTTTACCGCTGTAACAGCACCTATGCCCGTAGCGGTGCCAGTAGAATAGTTTAAATAAGGCGAATCCCAATCGCCAATGGTGGCATTGTAGTGTTGAATGGCTAACTGGACAGCAGGAGTAGGCAATGTATTCTCACTTCCTCGATACGACAAGGTAATATCTGCCCCTGGAGCAGGCAAAGGGTCTACTGATGAGCTAATGTCCCACCAACGATCTACCACCAGAGTAGCATCTGCTCCTGAAATTCCAGTGAGGTTTACTCCGGGCACCAAAGGCAAGTTATTAACCCCTGTTCCCCTCGTAGAAATAGAAACGGTAGTATTTGTGTTGGTTTTCTTGTCAAAGGTAACAGGAATATACTCTGCTGCGGAAACCCCAAAAGGAAAAACATAAGAAGCTACATTGGTACCAGTGTACCAACTTACAATACTTTGATTGGTACCTACTACAGCTTCGCTGTTAATGAAACCATTGCCAATGCGTACCAATGCAGTAGGTAAAGCATTGTTTATAGACAACTTGTTTTGGTTCAGCCCTAACTCGACACTGTTCAGAGTCAGTATATTATTGACCTCTATGGCTGCTCCCAAAGTAATGGTTTGATTGATTGCTTCAAGCTGAAGGTTATAAAAAGCAGAAGGGCTGGTACCACCTATCATTTCATCATGGGTACTTTTAAAGCGTACAGTACTATTATTCAAGCTCAATACCCCTCCGTTGTTCATCCAACTTCCGTGTACATCTAGCATATGAGTTCCGCTGATAGCAAAGTTAGCCCCACTTTCTATAGTCAGGTTTTTACATAACGCCCCATTGCCATTGATCACAGGCCAATTGGCCACACCTGCCCCCGGAATAATCACATTAGTGGTAGCATCAGGCACATTTTCACACCAATTCAAAGAGTTAAACCAGTCATTATTAAACTCCCCTGTCCAAATAACTGTAGTGGCTGAAGCCACCGAAAAACCAATATTTAAGCCTCCGTGTGAACCACCTACTCCTTCTTTAATCAAAAACTCTACTTTAGAAGTAGGCAACAGCAAACCTGTCCAAACACCTACATGACTATCGCAACAATCGCCATGAGAAAAAACCGTTACTCCATCTATTCTAAGTTCACAGTAATCATCATGGTTAGGAATGTCTATTCGATAAGACCCACAAGGGAAGTTTGTTCTTTTATATACATAAGAGTGATTATCAGCTGGCACCTCACACCCAATATAACCTGGCGCATTAGAGGGGGTAGTATAAGCATTCCATTTAGACCTGGTATCAAAACTTAAGCTGGTTTCTTCATAATGTCCGTTTAACTTGTCAAACTCTTTGCCCTCGTAGCAGAACACATTCCATTGACCATCACCATATTCAGTACCAGTAAGCGTAGGCGCCTTTACAACTATAGTTACTTGGGCGTCTTTGGTACTACAGTTATTACTTCCAGTAACTGTATAGGTGGTAGTAGTAGCAGGGGTAGCAGTTACTGAGTTTCCTGTGGTTGCACTCAATGTAGCATCGGTTGCCCAACTATAAGTATTGGCTCCACTTGCGGTTAAGGTCACCGACTCCCCCTTACATATAGTAAGCATAGACGCCGTTACTTGAGTAGTAGTCAATGGATCGACTGTAATATTAATCGTTCGTGTAAGCTGACAACCCGTCACGGGATCAGTAGCTGTACAAGTAATGATACGTGCTCCATTAGATCCTGCCTTGGCAGTAGCTACTACGGCATTGCCAGTAGTAGTGCTTAAATCAATATAGGTGGCATCGGTAGACCAGGTAATGTTGGTACCACTCAGCGAGGCAGTTAAGGTAGATGAAGTAGTTTCGCAAATGGTTACATCAGGAGAAGTAATGCTCAAAGTAGAAGATAAATCAGTAAATGTAAGCCCTCCATGACTACCTCCGTTAAACTCTCGACAGCGTAGTTCTACTGTAGATGTAGGACCTAAAAACCCCTTCCAAACATCGGTATGAGAATCGCAACAACCCTCATGATTAAATATTTCTACTCCGTCAATCCAGAGTGAGGCATAATCATCATGATTGGTTATATCTAGTTGGTAATAACCACAAGTAAAGTTAGTTCTTTTATAACTAATAGAATGCTGATCGTCAGGCAATGTACAGCCAGTATATCCTGAGGCAAGCGAAGGGTTAGCATTCAAGTCCCAACGATTCCTGGAATCAAAACTTAAATCAGACTCAACATACATTCCATAATAATTTTGGAAATCATTGCCATTATAACAATACACATTCCATTGACCATCGCCAAATACATTAGGGTTTTGTGTACCTCCCACAGTGACAGTTACTGTAGTAGAGCCTGTGGTACATCCATCATAACCAGTCACTGTATAAGTAGTGGTAGAGGTAGGCGAGGCAGTTACTACCCCTCCAGTAGTAGCACTTAAACCTGTAGCAGGTGACCAAGTATAAGAACTGGCTCCACTAGCGGTCAAAGTAACTGATTGTCCTCCACAAATAGCAGGGGTAGCAGGAGTAACTGTGACTCCCACTAACGTACTCATTTGCACTGTAATCTGGTCAGTCAAGGTACAACCATCTTTAGTAGCTGTTACAGTATAGGTAGTAGGGCTGGATACAGTGGCAGTAACCGTAGCACCAGTAGTAGAGTTTAAACCCGCAGCGGGTGACCAGGAATAAGTTGCGTCAGGATCATAAGTAGCTACCAAGGCTACCGGAACATTGGCACAAACCGATGGGGCAGGCATTTGCACCAAATCAAGCTTGGTAAAAGTCAATTCACCAGCTGAAGCCCCCCCTCCTTCTTTCCAACGAAACTCTACAGTAGAATTAGGTCCCAACATACCTGTCCATACATTGGTGTGCCCATCTCCCCAACCATCGTGTGTGGCCACTTCTACACCATTGATGTATAACCAATACTGATCGTCATGCAGGGGTACATCTAATTGATAAAACCCACAATCAAAATTAGTACGCTTATAGCTCACTGCATGATTATTTACCCAAATAGTACAACCATTATAACCTGAAGCATTGGAAGGTGTATCATATAACCCCCAGCGATCAGAAGATTTAAAACTAAGGTTGGGTTCGGTATACATTCCCTCTAATGAAGCAAAGTCTCCGCTATAACAGTATACATTCCAGGCTCCATTACCAAACACACTGGCATCAGTTATTGGGCTCCCGACATTTACTGTAAACGTTTGCGTGGTGGTTATACCACAACCATTGTCACCAGTGACTGTATAAGTAGTAGTGGTAGCAGGGCTAGCTATCACGGTATTACCCGCAGTATTATTTAAGCCAGTAGCAGGCGACCAAGAATAAGTGTTGGCACCTGTGGCAGTCAAAGAAGTAGATTCGCCAGCGCAAATAGTAGCATTGGTAGCAGTAATAGAAACTGTAGGTGTATTTGAAACCGTGACAGTAATGTCTTTGCTTTCGCTACAGCCTGTTGTAGGATCAGTGGCAGTTACAGTATAGGTAGTAGTAGTTGAGGGGGTAACAGTAACATTCTTTCCGGTAGTAGTATTCAAGTCAGTAGCAGGCGACCAGGTATAGTCCATTCCTGTAATAGCTTCAGAAGCAATGCTCAAATTAGCCGATACACCTACACATACTGCTGGATTGGGCGAAAGTGTAAATGTATTTTGAAAATCATTATTTTTTACCAATTCAAAGTTAAGGTAACCATTGCCATAGTACTCGGCATAGCGTACTTCTACTTCTGAGTTGGGGCCTAAGTATCCGTCCCATACCTTGCCTAGGTTTTGGCAACAAGTGGTGGTGCTTAACACTTGCACCCCGTTTACATATATTTCTAGTTTATCATCATAGCCAGTCACATTCATTTGATACTTTCCACAAACAAAATTGGTACGCTTAAAGCTTACCGAGTGATTGTTGTCAGGTACATCACCACAAGCTACAAATGAGCCGTAGTTATCAGGAGACTGATGTATGGGATAATAGTCAACGGTGTTGATGCCTAAATCTGACCCTGTCTGAAAGTACCCTACATAAGTATTCCAATTGTTGTCAAGGTAAGTATGTCCATACCAAAACCCATCACCAAATAAAGCTGGGTCTCCCGAAGCAGTTTGTACCCCAAAAGCACCGGAAGCTGACCCTATGATTACAGGGTCGTTGCTGACTACCCGAACCTTATAACCTGTTCCAGCCAGTGTAGAAGTAGGTAGCGTGGCAAATGTAGAATTGGCAGAAGTTCCTACAAGGGAGCCAATGGTAACTGGGGACGAAAAATCGCCACTGGCGTCAGACAATTGGATGCTAAATGCATTACCAGAATTGAAAGCGCCTGTAATTGAAAAGTGGACACTGATGGTTTGCCCTGCACAAAAGGGAAAGCCTGAAACGTTGTGGGTAGTAATGGTTTGTGCCTGAATGCCTGAATAAGCTATAACCCACAGGATTATAGTGGTTAGTTTAAATTTCATCATTATTATTCGTACTATGCTTTGTCGCAGTGTAAATGCGTATTATTACCCAAAGGTAAGTCGAAAAAGTAATATTTCAGGCAGTTTGAGGTAGATTTTAGACCACTGACGCTTTAAATAGTATAAATACCGCTTTATTAACTATGAACCTTTATAACTAATTTTAATAGAAAAAACCAAAGAAAAATTACTGGCTCATCGATACTTTTCGTCACTAATCACGTATGTAATCGAGCCGATGGTATTAAGAAAAAGGGCTGGATTAAATAAAAAACAGGTTGAATCAATGCCGTATTTTCTCAGAAATACATTAAATTTACTTAATAGAATTTGCAAGTAACCTTATCGCTTCCTAATAATATTGGGAAGAGGAAAGTCCGGGCAACACAGAGCATCGTACTTCCTAACAGGAAGGCTTTTGATGGGTTAAATCATTAAAAGACAGAAAGTGCCACAGAAAATATACCGCCTTGAGCAATCGAGGTAAGGGTGAAATGGCGAGGTAAGAGCTCACCGCGTTTTGGGTAACTAAAACGGCAGGGTAAACCTTACGAGTTGAAAGACCAAATAAGCAGGCATTGTAGAGTTGGTAAACATCAACCTCTACTGAAGGGCGGCTCGTCTTAGTTTGTGGGTAGGTCGATGGAGTTTTTCTGCAAAGAAAGGCCTAGATAAATGATAGGGATTTTGGGAAACCAAAAAAACAGAACCCGGCTTATAAACTTGCATTTTCTTTATTTTATCAATATTTTTTTTATATTGGCGTTTGAACATTAAGAATGGGCAAAAGTTACTTTAAGCCGTTCTTAGGAATGAGTTTAAAAACAAGATGTCAGCTTTTAGACTAAAATTTTTCCTGTATTAAGATGGGACAGGATTATATATTCATTCCACTTTTAAAATAACAGGCATAATAATTTTGTAAGGGTTTGTGCTTGCAAACCATCACCGCACTTAATAGCAGATTACACATAGAATTATGGCGAAAATCTTAATCATTGATGATGAAAAAAGTATACGGTACACACTACGCGATATCTTAGAGTATGAGAAGTATGAAGTGGACGAAGCCAAAGATGGCGAAGAAGGCTTTGAAATGCTCAAAAAAAACGACTATGATGTAGCATTGTGTGATATTAAAATGCCTAAAATGGATGGTATTGAGGTGCTTGAAAAAAGTGGCTCATTAGGCAAAGATACTCAATTCATTATGATTTCTGCCCACGGCACTATCAAAACTGCTGTAGAGGCTACCAAACTTGGCGCGTTCGATTTTATTCAAAAACCACCCGATTTGAACCGCTTATTACTATGTGTAAGAAACGCTCTCGATAAGTCGAACCTGGTAACTGAAACCAAGGTACTCAGACGAAAAATCTCTAAAACTTATGATATTGTAGGAGAATCAGAAGCTATTCAACGTGTAAAAGAAGACATTGAAAAAGTAGCCCCTACCGATGCCCGTGTACTAATTACGGGACCTAATGGCTCTGGTAAGGAGTTGGTGTGTAAATGGCTACATGCTAAGAGTTATCGTGCTGATAAACCTTTGATTGAAGTAAACTGTGCTGCTATTCCAAGCGAACTAATTGAAAGTGAGCTTTTTGGGCACGAAAAAGGAGCCTTTACCTCCGCAGTAAAACAACGCATTGGAAAATTTGAAAGAGCCAATGGAGGTACGTTATTTTTGGACGAAATTGGAGATATGAGCCTTTCAGCACAAGCTAAAGTGCTCAGAGCACTACAGGAAGGTAAAATCACGAGAGTGGGTGGTGACAAAGAAATAAAAGTGAATGTTCGTGTAATAGCTGCCACCAACAAGAATCTGCTGAAAGAAGTAGAAGAAAATAATTTTCGCTTAGACCTTTATCATCGTTTGGGTGTCATTCTTATTCATGTACCACCATTGGTAGAGCGTCGAGACGACATTCCACTACTTATAGACAAGTTTTTACAGGATATAGCCAACGAATATGGTGCAGCGTCTAAAAAAATGGATGCTGATGCCTTAGAATACCTGAAAGGACTGGATTGGAAAGGGAATATTCGCGAATTACGAAATGTAGTAGAACGTTTGGTAATTATGAGCGGCGAAAAGAAAGAAATAGCTGAAAAAGATGCTCAAATGTATACTTCGGTTACACAATACGAAAACCAGTAATACAAATTACTTTTTTAAAATATTAATAAGCCATTTCTGGTATATCAGAAGTGGCTTTTGCTTTTAGAGTCCTGTTTAAAAATTAGCTTATTGTCTTCTTTTCAATAGTGAAACAGCGCTCCGAACTTGATTCAGAGAATTTATAAACTCGCTAATGCTTGTTATAACCTGACTAAAAAAGTGATTTTTAACTTCGAAGACAAAGTTTAAGCATAACTCATCTCGTCTTTTAATAATGAGCTGCAAATATTGAAGCCAATGAACAAAAGCTATAATTTTCGCAAATAGTCAAAAAACAAAAACGAGTTTATACTCTTATACCTTCCCACAATTATACATATTACGTAACGAAGTCCCCTATACTATTTCATTAAGGTCTGTTAAGCAACTGTTAATTCAGTCATTAAATAATCTTTACTTACACAAGGCATTTTATCACAATAAATAATCACATATTTCTTTTGTTAGCACATTTATTAAGAAACAAAAACATACTTTATTATAATAATCATATAAAAAATTACTTAAACACAAAAAAAAGAAACTAAATTAAATGTAATAAAAAAGGTTTAAAATTATATTTTTAAGCTAAAACTGATTTCATACAAACCTTATAACTAGCAACGAAGTTTTATTTAAAATTGTTTTTGTCAGCCTTTAACACGCATCTAACCTTTCCCAATAAATGATTCCCTCCTCTATAGCCAGTACAATCTTGCTTACATATACAAACACACTTAGCAACAACATTTTCTTAGAATCATCCAATGTTTTTTTATCTTTGTAAACATTGAATATCTTGAGGGTTTAACCACCTGGAATTATATTACTTTATTTAAGAACCACAATGGAAACAGTACGGCAACTAAAAAAGATCATTGAAAAAAATGGTCCTGACCGAAGCGACTATGGTATGCTTGATTCACTTTTACACAACTTAACGGATCAAGATTTTGTTGCTATTCAACAAAGTGACCTATTAAAAAACGCAGACTTGTTAAAAGATGATAAGTCAATCATGGGGCACATTTTTACTAAACCCTATGGTTATGCAGGTGATTTTCACATCATAGATAGGATATACACCCGCAACTTGAATAACAATTACGTAAAATGGGATCAATACTCGCTGGAGAACTCGGCTGCACAAGCAGTAAGAAATCGTAAAAGTTATTTTCAAAAACTAATGCACAAAAAAGTCAAAAATTGGACGTCTGACAAAAGCATTGAGTTATTAAATGTGGCAAGTGGTCCGGCAAGGGACTTAAAAGAGTTATACGACCAGTTGTACAACAAAAGCATCATCAATACCACTTGCGTGGAAATGGATGCCAAAGCCATTGTTTATGCACAAAACCTTAATAAAGCCCACCTGAATCATATCAACTTTATTCAAAAAAATATTTTCAGGTATAATGATACAACAAAATATGACGTGATTTGGTCAGCGGGTTTGTTTGACTATTTCAATGATAAATGTTTTGTGAAGGTATTGAACAAAATGAAAACCTGGCTTACACATCAAGGCGAGATCATCATCGGAAACTTTAACCAAGACCACAACCCAAGCAGAAAATATATGGAGTTGTTTGGAGACTGGTTTTTGGTTCATCGTACCAAAGAAGAAATGATTCAACTTGCTGAAAAAGCAGGGTTTGACAGAAAGAATATTACTGTAAAGAGTGAAGCCGAAAATGTGAATTTGTTTCTACACATCAAACAAGGTTAAAAACTTGTTTAAAATTCTTTCGAATGATCACCTTAAGGTTGCCATATTATAGGTAGCCTTTTTTATTTACTTATATCAACCTTAATTCCAATCAAGAGCATATCGTCTACTTGTGCTTTGTCTCCTTGCCAGTCTTTTATTGTTTGGGCTATAGTTTTCTTTTGTTTTGCCAAACTTAACGGTTGCACCTCTTTCAACAATTCACGTAACCTGCCAGGCGTAAATTTTTTATCGTTTCTACCACCAAACTGATCTTGCAATCCATCTGAAAATAAATAAAAAGTAGTGGGCTGTTCCAGCGAAATTTCGTGTGATATAAATACACTGTCATTGTTTGTTTGCCCTTCTCCTATTTGATTGCCGCCTACCGAGTAACGACTAGCTTTGATATGCTCTATTTGCTTGTTTTGGTAATACACCAAGTGATTTTTTGCTCCAGCATAACACAATTTTTTATTGGTTTTATCAATGGTTACTAAAGCGATGTCCATCCCATCACGGTTATTAGTATCTTCCTGTTTTAAAGTGTTCCATATATGTGTATGCAACTTAGTCAGTATTACATCGGGCGCTGTCACTTGTTCGGTACGTATTATTTCGTTCATTACTTCAATACCAATCATCGACATCAAGGCTCCCGGTATTCCGTGCCCAGTACAATCTACTGCTGCCACTACTAGTTTTTCGCCTACTTGCTGAAAGTAATAAAAATCACCTGAGACTTTTTCAAGTGGGTTAAAAAAGATAAAGAAGTTGTCTTCTCCCAACATATTTACTACTTTTTTGTCAAGCGATAAAGCGGCACTTTGAATGGTTTGGGCATAGTCAATGGAGGCGTTCAAGTGTTCATTTTTTTCGTGTATATCTCGATAAGCCTTCCGTAAAGCACTGTGTATCTCACTCAATTCTTCTGCTTGGGTCTCAAGTTCTTCTTTTTGGTTTTGTATTTCTCTGGTACGTTCTTCTACTTTTTGTTCCAGCACTTCTTTTTGCTCTCTTACCAAAGCAAGGTTGGTAGCCTGGGCAAATTCTTTTTCTTTTTTCAATGAATTAAGGCGATCACCCAAGGCTAAACCAAAGATTAAGGCTTCTACTCCAAATCCTACATACATAATTTGTTGGGTAAATACGTTAATAGGGATGATGTTATTTACAGAAGCAATAAAGATGAACACCCCTGTAATAGCAAAGCCCCAACCCAAGGTATAAAAACGAGCTTTTTTGTACCCTTTGAACCACAAGTAAATGCCACAAACCAATAGGCTAAAATAGAATAATATAATAAACAACTGGTAGGGAATCAATAAAGAGGTAAAATTGGAAAGTGGCAACAGGTTGAGGCAGGGAAAAACGACGACTAGGATTAACATTAAAAGTAATAGCCACAACCTGACTTTAGGAGCAGCTTGCTGCAAATCAAGGTAATGTACAGCAAATAAGTAAATAAAATAGAACGCAATGCCATGCCAAACAAAGAAGTAGTCCCAAAAAAAACGATGTGAAAACAGTGAATATCCGCTGTCAAAAGTAATGTTAAACATAATACCTAACAGCGCCAGAATGTAGTACACATATACTTTATCTTTGGTAGCATACCATATAAAAGAGTTATAAACCACCATAGAAAGAATAAGGATCACAAAACCTGCCACCAGATAATCAAACATACGAAAGTAACGGGAAAAGGCATATACTGACCCTACATGAAAAGAATGCACATGCGGAAACTTACCCAAAACCCTTAAATAAAGTACTTTTGTGCCAGTGTCATTGGCACGGACAATACGTATACAATAGTTTCCAAAAGCAGATGCTCTACCTTTGGTGGGTCTGAGTGCTCCCAGTAATTTAGGGGAAGCATACTTTAACAATGAGTCGCTAATTAGGGGGGCATAAAAATCAGCGTACCATACTCCAAATGAGTCACCTATTTCAAGCCATACATCTTCATCTAACCGATTTTGTACGGTAATTTTAAACCACACCACCGGAGTATTATACCGAACAACACCTTTGTGATTCTGCTTAAATTTTTGTTGGCTCGATGGGGTCAAAATATCGTGTAGGGTGAGTCTGCCAGATTCATCTTCTAAGAACTGAACGTTTTTACTACCCAGCAACAACTTTCTTTTTTCTTTAACAAAGATAGTATCCTGTGCTGCAGTAAAATGACAAAAACACAAAAAAGATATAAGTAACGCAGTAATCTTCATTGGCGTTTCTGATGCTTTTTAAGGTTATCAAATAGGCTAAGATCAAAAGGTATGCAGATTTTAATGCGATCAATCTTTATTCATTGATTAGTTTGGCTCAACGCCTAAGTAGAAACAAAACGATTCCATAAAAGAATCAAAAAGATTATAAAACAAACATTTCGATTAAACCATCTTCTACCAGTGCCACTACAAGAAACGAAGAAATGATGGCAATTTGACCGATTTTTGCACAATAAAAGCCGTCTCTACAATTAACCAATGCTTTGTCAGTTATTTGTACGTCAAACTATAGCTATTTGATGTAACTCTTCAGAAATAAGCCCAAAGTAGTTGGCTGTTTTTGCTGCTTTCCTGTTGGTCTTATACGCTGACCTAATCAAAATTTGAAAATGTCATGTATTTTGCTTTGTTCTTGCTACTGCTTGTAGCTGTTCCATTAGGGATATTTATTTACCTCTACCGTCTTGTCCAATCTTTGCCCCTCAACCACCCAGTAGCATTTCTCGAAGAACTGGAACCTGGAGATGAGCGTCAAATTGTAGTTTGTGCTGGTGACGACTTAACTCAAGGCAACATGGGAGCAAACTATGTAGATATTCTGGAAGATAAACTTGACCAACGCTTGTACCATGTGGTCAATGCTGGCGTTAATGGTGATTTATCTGAACACCTTGTCAATCGGCTGGATGAAATCATTGCCTGTAACCCTACCCATGTAGTATTGTTGATTGGCACCAATGACCTAAATGCCATGCTGGATGATAAAAATATGGCAACTTATCGCCAACTCAAAAAAATCAGTGAAAAACCTCTAACAGATCAATACCGAGAAAACGTAAGCCTCATCATTGAAGCACTGAAAATGCGTAGCCGGGCACGGATTGCCATTATGTCTATACCCCTTATAGGCGAAAAACTCAATGATAAAGCCAATGCTCAAACACAGGCTTATGCCGAAATCATTGAACAGTTGGCAGCGTTCCACAAGATTACTTATTTGCCTTTGCAAGAAAAACAACGGGCGTTTTTAACTAAAACCAAATTTAGCCCCAAACGCAAATACAAGCCTACTACCCGCTTGGTAGCCACAACTATGTTTAGAAGGTATGTTCTAGGACAAAGCTTCGACAAGATTGCCGCATTGAATGGTTTTTTGATGACCCCTGACTATTTACACCTCAATACCTTTGGGGCAAATATGGTAGCTGGATTGGTAGCTGATTTTGTCGAAGGACGTGCTTAATCATAGGTCTTTGACTATTGACTTTATTTATCATTGACAGAATTTTATAAATAATGTGTAAAAAAGGCATAGACACTAAAGTCTTATAGTGATCACCTCACAATTAAAGTAAAATTTAAAATCACTCATTGGCAAAATCCTTTATTCGAACTACCTTTGCCTCATGAAGCCAAACAATACCAAAACACAAATTCTAATCTTCGATTTTGGGTCCCAATATACCCAATTGATCGCTCGTAGGGTACGCGAGTTGAATGTCTACTGTGAGATTCTTCCTTATAACAATGAGATTTTAAACAATGCTGAAAGCTTGACTAATGTCAAGGGGATTATTCTGTCAGGGAGTCCATGCTCAGTACTTGACACTGGAGCTCCTACATTTCCATTAGCAAAATTTCAAGGCAAAGTTCCCTTGTTAGGGGTGTGCTATGGCGCACAGTTGATGGCACACAAAGCAGGTGGTAAAGTACAACCTTCGGCTACCCGCGAATACGGAAGAGCTAATCTACACTTTGTACAGAGTAATGCTACTTTATTTAAAAATATTCCAAGCAACTCACAGGTTTGGATGTCTCATGGAGACAGTATTATTGATATTCCTGAAGGTTTTGAGATACTTGCCAGTACCGCATCTGTAAAGGTAGGAGGCTATAAAATTGCTAATCAGGATACCTATGGTATACAGTTTCACCCTGAAGTAACCCATACTACTGAAGGCAAACAGTTGTTGCAAAACTTTGTGGTAGACATCTGTGGTTGTGAACAGACCTGGACTCCTGATTCTTTTATTGAAACTACTGTAGCTGAACTAAAAGCCCAAATAGGCAACGATAAAGTAGTGTTAGGGCTTTCGGGTGGAGTAGATTCGTCAGTGGCTGCCGTACTTTTACATCAAGCAATTGGCAAAAACTTATATGCTATTTTTGTAGACAATGGCTTGTTGCGTAAAGACGAGTTTGAAGAAGTACTGGAGTCTTATAAAGGCATGGGACTCAATGTAACTGGAGTAGATGCCAAGCAAGATTTTTATGATGTACTCACAGGCTTGAAAGACCCTGAGCAAAAACGTAAAGCCATTGGTGGTAAATTTATCGATGTGTTTCAGGCAGAGGCCAATAAAATACAAGGTGTCAAATGGTTAGGCCAAGGCACGATTTATCCTGATATTATAGAGTCAGTTTCAGTCAAAGGGCCTTCAGCTACTATTAAGTCGCACCATAATGTAGGTGGTTTACCCGAAAAAATGGACTTAAAAGTAGTAGAACCACTCAATACATTATTTAAAGACGAAGTTCGGAGGGTAGGTAAGAGTCTTGAAATTGATGACAAAATCTTGGGTCGTCATCCTTTCCCTGGTCCAGGACTTGCCATTCGTATCTTAAGTGACATCACTCCAGAGAAAGTAGACATTTTGCAACAAGTAGATGCTATTTTTATCAACGGCCTCAAAACCAGTGGTTTGTATGATGACGTATGGCAGGCAGGTGCTATGTTGCTTCCCGTACAATCGGTAGGAGTAATGGGTGATGAACGTACTTACGAAAATGTGGTGGCGTTACGTGCGGTACATAGTTTGGATGGCATGACAGCTGATTGGGTACATTTACCTTATGAGTTTCTTGCCGAAACCTCTAACAAAATTATCAATAAGGTAAAAGGGGTAAATCGGGTAGTATACGACATTAGTTCAAAACCACCTGCTACTATAGAGTGGGAATAATTTTTGGATAGCTTATATATTGAATGTACATAACAGGGGACACAAGGTCCTCTGTTGTTGCTTAAGGAACGTGATCGCCCCGTAAACGGGATTTCGGGCATAGCCCTCAACAATAACCCCGATAAGAAATCGGGACTTTGAAGCTGTCCGGTTTATAACATATTAGCTTCGCAGAGCTTGAACTTCGTTCTGCGGTTCTCTTTACTGACTTTCGTTACTTTTAGCCTTTGGCAGAGCTCGGCGCAGCAGGGCTGCAGCCATCGGTTTTCGCCGTAGCTATGGCTACGACTGCAAAAAGTGCCTCAGTCGAGTATACGCCCTCAATCTCGACACTTATTTTGAACACGTTCCTAAGTCCTTTTATCAGTGACGTAACTTGGTTTACTTTGCCAGCCCATACAGCAAGTGCTCTCTAAACGAAGTTCGCTTTTTATTTGAGTTGTAAGGTTTAAAACATAAAAAATGCCCCCGCATGTAGAGCTTTGCAACTTCACACACTAAGGGCACGGTCACATACTGAATCAGCATGTGATTTTTAATATACATTAAATAAGGAATAAATCCAAATATAGAGTAATAAAATCACACATTCTATTTTGTGATTAGTACCTTATCATTCTCAATCAAAGTTATCGTCTAATCAATAAACGGCGACTTACTGATTTGCCTTGAGTAATTACTTTATAGATATAAGTACCTGCCTTAAGGTCGTTTACTCCAAAAGTAACATTGTATAAGCCCGCCTCTTGCGATTGGCTCAACACACTTTTTACCAATTTGCCTTTATTGTTATAAATCAAGATTTGAACTTTACCATCTTGTGCCAAAGCATAGTGCAAGTTGGTTTCAGTATTTGCCGGATTAGGATAGTTACCTACTACCAACAAACCAGCTCCAGTATTATGGTTGCTTACACGCTTGTTTAAAGGTGTAGTAGGTGCAGAAGCAGTATAAAGGTTACGGTTAGCAGCAGCACGGCTTGCTTTGCGTAAATAACGTTCGTTGTTGCGAACATACCAGCTTTGTCCATAACGTTGGCTATTGTTACGAGTCTTGATGTCGTTCATATAAAACCAGTCAGCTTGAACTCTGTCTGAGTTTACATCTATCACCATATAACCGTGGTCTTCAAGATTACGCTCCTTCAAGTGAGGGTTTAATACATCAAGCAAACCACTGGCAACAAAACCAGCAAAATCACCGATCAAGCCTAGATCTACAAACTCATCAAAGTTGGCTGAGGTGACACTTGAGGTTACAAACTCTACCATTGCTGAGTAACGCTTACCAAATAAGGCATATTTCCATTGTGAAGTAGGCACATCAGCCGCAAAAGTAGTGTGGATGTCACCTGTTACCACTACCACATTTTTAATATTCTTATCCATCACATAATCAATGATTTTACCTCGCTCGTCCTGATAGCCATCCCAGGTATCTTTGATGTCAAAACCATTGAAAGGGAAAAACATTACTTGGTTTCCAATCAACTTCCACTTAGCCGAAGAGCTGCTTAATTGTGTTTTAAACCAAGCAAGTTGCTCAGCTCCCAACATGCTTCTTTGGGCTGTAGTACGCGCTTGCTGATCAGGACTGTCTTTTTGTGCTTTCAACAACAAATTTCTCAACTTTAGAAATTCAGGCTGGGTTTTTACATCTTTACTTTGTTTGCGGGCTTCTACCCACTTTACTAAAGTTTTAATCGCAAAGTCGAACTCCTCAGTGGTCAGGGCATTGGGAGCTTTTTGGTTGCCAGTGTTGACATTTACCATATAAGGTAAAAACTCTTTCAACAAAGTGGTCAACTTGTCGCCTTCGGTAGTGCGGCTTCGTGACAATTCGCGGGCACGTGCTTCTAGTTTTTTAGCTGTGCTTTTTCTAAATAAACCGCCTCCTGCTTGTGCTTCACGTCCTTCTATACGTGTGTCTAGCATAATCAAGTCTACCAAGTTGCCATAGCTTATCTTACGGTAAATACGGTTTTTTACTAGGTCACTGGTGCGCACTGGCATCCACTCAAAATATGCCTTAAAAGCATTGCCTTTACGTTTGCCCCAGCTTCCTTCATTACTTTGGTGGTTTTGAGCACCATCTTTATAAGCATCATTGGCAAATTCGTGGTCGTCCCATACTGTAACAAAAGGCAACTGCTGATGCAAACGACGCAATTGAGGGTCTAAACGGTAGTAAGAATAGCGAATACGGTAATCTTCTAAGGTAATAATTTCGTGGCTTGGCTCGTGGGTACGTCCTACCTCATCGGTATAACCAAACTCTCCAGTAGCGTATTCATAGATATAGTCGCCCAGGTGAATCACCGCATCAATATCGTTGCGTTCGGCAATGTTGCCATACGCATTAAAGTAACCACTCTGATAGTTAGAGCAAGATACCACCACAAAACGTAAGTTTTCTACATTGGCAGTAGGTGCAGTACGGGTACGTCCTACCAATGAGTTTCTACCCAAAGCACTAAAATGGTAGTAATAGGTAGTTGCCGGCTGTAGTCCATCTGCATCTACTTTTACCGTGTAATCTTTGGCTTCATTGGTCACTACTACACCAGAGTTTACAATATTTTGCATTTTTGGATCAGTGGCTACTTGCCAAATCACCTCTATATTGCCAGGAGTATCAGGGGTAACTCTTGTCCACAGAATTACTCGGTCAGACAAGGGGTCTCCAGAAGCCACTCCGTGATAAAAAGGAGCCAAACCTTGATCAAAATAGTTGTGTAATTTTTGGGATGTTTTACCCGAAGTAGTACGAGTAATTTTTACAATACGTGTTCTTTGATTGTTAGCCATTGTTTGGGCAAAGCTATAGCTTACACCCACCAGGCATAAAGCCAGGGCTAGTAAAAATTTCTTCATCTGTTTTATAAGGTTTAAGTTTAAACTACAAGGTTGCTCGTGACCAACAACAACAGGTCGTTTATCACGCATTTACAACCTAGGCAAACATTAATAAGTGTATGTATCGATACTCTAATCACAGTCAACACATACACTACATTTGTGTAAAAGGGTAAGTAAATTTTATGGGAGCAAAGGTGGGAAACAGATGTTACGCCAATATTTTGTGAAGCACAAGGCTTTGTCTTTTTTGCGAGTAAAAATGGGTAATATGTGGTAAATTTTTAATCTTAGTTTGATCTCTATAGGTTGATTTTATAAAAATGAACTCTGGTCATTTACTACACCATAGTGTACAAGGTATCTAAGGGTTATTTTATCCCCTCAGGCAAGTTACTATATTGTTATCAGTGGTTAAGTAAGTGTATTATCTTTTAATGGCCTGATCAGCCTCTTATAAAAAATAATCCAGACCAAAACCTGTCACAGTTTCAATCTGGATTATCATATCTAATAAATTATATTGTATCATTCTCTCTAAATTTGAGACAATTTAATAGTATTGGTTCGTTGGCGTTTGGCTATAGGCATACTTGCCAGGTTGATGCATATATCCCCTCTTTGGATGTGTTCTTCTGTTTGCAAAAACTCTAACACTTCGTCAAAAGTATCATCGGTAGAGGTAAACTTATCATAATAAAAAGCTCTTACTCCCCATACTAAACTTAAGCGATTGAGCAGTTTTCGGTTTGCTGTAAAAATAAAGATGTGTGCTTTAGGGCGAAAACGAGCTACCTGAAAGGCAGTATACCCCGACTGTGTCATGCCTAATATACCCTTGGCGTGCGTATCTTGAGCCAACACACAAGCAGCGGCTATAATACTATCATTATAAAAAGTAGGTGACTTACGGTGCAGCACTTCTTTTTTGTGGTAAATGCTTTCTGTTTTTTGCTCCATGATACGAATAGTCTCGTTCATGGTTGTCACTGTTTCTATAGGGTATTTGCCTACGGCAGTTTCTCCGCTCAACATCAAAGTATCAGCCCCGTCCATTACCGCATTGGCAATATCATTGGTTTCGGCACGGGTTGGACGTGGGTTATCAATCATACTCTCCAGCATTTGGGTAGCAATGATCACGGGTTTACCTGCCTGGCGACACTTGTACGCCACCATTTTTTGAATAATGGGAACCTCCTCTATTTTCACCTCTACCCCTAAGTCACCACGGGCGATCATGATAGCATCGGTAGCTTCTATAATTTCGTCAATCTGAGAGATTGCTTCTGGCTTTTCTATTTTGGCAATTACTTTAGTTTCTTTGCCTTGCTGTTTGATAATATGCTTAAGCAACAATACATCTATTGGCGAACGCACAAAAGACAAAGCAATCCAGTCTACCCCTTGCGCCAAGCCAAACATCAGATCTTTGGTGTCTTTTTCGGTTAACGAAGGGGAAGAAATAGCAGTACTTGGCAAGTTAATCCCTTTTTTAGACTTAAGCTGTCCTCCATATATTACCTCAGCTACTACTTCTTTGTCTTTGATTTCTATTACCTTTAGCTCAATCTTACCGTCATCTATCAAAATCTGGTCATCAGGCTTTACATCTTTAATCAAGCCTTTGTATGTAGTATATATACGTTTTGCGGTAGACTTGACAGGCTCATTGGTAATCACTACTTTTTTGCCGGGTTTCAATATTTCCTGATCAGAAGCTACTTCCCCCAAGCGTATTTTAGGTCCTTGCAAATCCTGAAGAATACAAATGTTCAGGTTATGTTCCTTGTTTAATTCTCTGATGTACTGAATCACCTTCTTATGCTCATCGTGTGATCCATGCGAAAAATTTAAACGAAACACATCTGTACCAGCCAATACCATCTCAAGAAGTTTCTCTTTGGTATTAATTGCAGGACCTACAGTAGCAATTACTTTTGTTTTGTTAAAAAATGGTTTCATTTTAAATGATTAAATGTGTTTGAATTTTGTTTTAAGCGTTTTCCAATTGTGTTATTGGATGGCAATATGCACTAAATTTTGAGCAAATAGTGCCTCTATTTTGGCAAACCATTACAATATATTGGTAATACTGCCAGAAATTGGGTTTTAAACAGCACTGAATCACCTGCATAAACCCTTTAAGCGCAAAAGCCTGCTTTCAATAGACATTGTACTTAAAGAGTTGCTGATCACTGCCCTACCAAAATCCACTATCTACCACACCAAAAAGAGAATTTGCTCAGCAAAAGCCAAATTAGTAAGAAAAGAGAATTAAAATTAACATTCCTTCAATTTCCAGCAAAACAAATCATGAATCGATAAAATTGTTTGATAATATTATTTTTAATGTATTTCTTTGCAAAGTTTTTTAACTAAACTATTATTGAAAAATGTCAGATATCGCACAAAAAGTTAAAAATATCATCATTGACAAACTTGGTGTAGAAGAGTCAGAAGTTACTCAGGAAGCAAGTTTCACAAACGATTTAGGTGCCGACTCTCTTGATACTGTTGAACTGATCATGGAATTTGAAAAAGAATTTGAAATTTCTATTCCTGACGATCATGCTGAAAACATTGCTACTGTGGGGCACGCTATCACCTACTTAGAAGAGAACGTTAAGTAAAAAATAAACTCTGTTTATGAATTTAAGAAGAGTTGTAGTAACTGGATTAGGCTCACTTACTCCTATTGGTAACACTGTATCAGATTTCTGGGATGGGTTGAAAAATGGGGTAAGCGGGGCTGCTCCAATTACTAATTTTGACGCTGAAAAATTCAAAACTCAATTTGCCTGCGAGGTAAAAAACTTCAATGTCAATGACCACATTGACCGCCGCGAACACCGCCGCATGGATAAATTTGCCCACTATGCTTTGGTTGCCAGTGAAGAAGCAATCAAAGACGCTCAACTTGACCTTGACAAAATCAATAAAGATAGAGTTGGTGTAATATGGGGAGCGGGCATTGGAGGTTTGAAGTCATTTCAGGATGAAGTCTCAGAGTTTGCCAAAGGAGATGGAACTCCAAGGTTTAATCCGTTTTTTATTCCTAAGATGATTGCTGACCTAAGCGCAGGTCATATATCTATCAAATATGGTTTTAGAGGTCCAAACTACGTAACTGTTTCGGCTTGTGCTTCGGCAACCAACGCCATGGTAGATGCTTTCAATTATATCCGTTTGGGTAGAATTGATTTAGCAGTATCTGGTGGTTCAGAAGCAGCTATTACTGAATCAGGTATAGGTGGTTTTAATGCCCTAAAAGCGCTTTCGCAAAGAAATGATTCTCCTGAAACGGCCTCACGCCCTTTCGATAAAGACCGAGATGGTTTTGTTATGGGAGAAGGTGGGGGTGCTCTTATACTAGAAGAATACGAACACGCCAAAGCTAGAGGTGCTACTATATATGCCGAGTTAGTAGGTGGAGGAATGTCTTCAGACGCTTACCATCTTACAGCCCCCCATCCAGAAGGTTTGGGAGCTATTAATGTGATGAAAGATGCATTAAATGATGCAGGCATTGCACCCGAAGCTATAGATTATATCAATGTCCATGGCACTTCTACTCCTTTGGGAGACTTAAGTGAAGCTATAGCCATTCAAAAAGTGTTTGGAGAGCACGCATATAATCTGAATATAAGCTCTACCAAATCAATGACCGGACACCTGCTAGGTGCAGCTGGTGCCATAGAGGCAGTAGCAAGTATCTTAGCCATCAAACACCAAACAGTTCCACCTACTATTAATCATGTAACTGGTGATGAACAGTTTGATCAAAAGTTGAATTTTACATTCAACAAAGCACAAGAACGAGAAGTAAACTATGTCTTGTGTAACACGTTTGGTTTTGGAGGTCATAACTTTTCTTTAATATTTAAAAAATTAGAAATGTAGTGATTTTTAGATTTCTATCTAAACTACTTCGTAAACATTCCAAAGAAGAAAAACGGCTTGCCATAGCTATCAAGCAAATCATAGGACACAAGCCGTTTAACCTTGCTCTTTATCAACTTGCCCTAAGTCATACATCGGCATCCAAATCGCTGCAAGATGGATTTAAGGAATCGAACGAGCGGCTGGAATATTTAGGCGATGCCATTTTGGGAGCTATAGTTGCCGACTATCTATTCAAAAAATACCCATTCAAAGAAGAAGGCTTCTTAACCGAAATACGTGCGCGTATCGTTAACCGTGAGTCATTGAATCAACTTTCCCGCAAAATGGGCATACAAGACTTGATTCGATATGAGGGTAACCCCAAAAGCAACTTTACTTACAAGTCAATGGGGGGTGATGCTCTGGAGGCTTTAGTAGGTGCTGTATACCTAGACAAAGGCTTTCATTACTGCCGTAAATTTGTTGTCAGAAAAATTGTGCTGGGTCACCTCGACCTGGATGATATTATAGAAAATAACCAAAACTATAAAAGCATTATCATCGAGTGGGCACAAAAAAACAATCGTGACCTTAAATTTGAAATTGTTAGAGAAGAAGGTTCCAAACACCAACGTCAATTCATAGCCCAGGTCATTATAGATGATGAGCCAGTAGCCAAAGGCTCAGGCTTTAGTAAGAAGAAGGCAGAACAAGCTGCCGCCGAAAAAACCTGTCGCACCCTTAAACTTAGCAGTAGGCCATAAGGCTTATGTAAATAAGATTTTTACATTTAAAAAGCCCCGCAAAACTAATTTTACGAGGCTTTTTAAATAATTTATTCTATATGGAACTTACTTCTTCTTAGGTTTCCATTTCTTTGCCATTTTTACTGCTTGGTATACGTTTACAATCCCACCTGTAACCGACAGTTCACTGAATACAATACTGCTTTTACCACCAGGCTTGTTTATTTCTTTGTCAGTATATTTTACCGAAGATTTCAAGATAATTTCTTTTACATCTGTTGCTGACAGTTTAGGGAAGTAAGACATCAACAAAGCCGCTACTCCTGATACTACCGGCGCTGCCATACTGGTTCCATCATGGTCTGCATATTTATTGTCGGGGGTAGTAGAATAAATGGCTACACCAGGGGCAAAAACATCTACTGTAGTTTTGCCATAGTTAGAAAAATTCCCAACAAAGTTTTTTTCATCCCCCCAAGACGAGGCTCCTACCTCAATCCAGTTGGTTGCAGACTTACCCGACTCCTTAAACATTTTATTCGGAAAATTTGGGGTTTCATCAAGATTGGCGTGGTCATTACCCGCTGCATGCACCAATAGCACGCCTTTTTCTTCTGCGTATTTTACAGCTGCATCTACATACGCCTTATGAGGAGAGTATGCCTTACCAAAACTCATATTTACTACTCTGGCTCCGTTGTCTACTGCATAACGAATTGCATTGGCTATATCTTTGTCACGTTCATCGCCGTTGGGCACTGCTCTCAACACCATAATTTTCACATTTTCGGCTACTCCCTTCATGCCAATCTTATTCTTTCTATTGGCGCCAATGATACCAGCAACGTGAGTACCATGGTCAGCATCAGGTCCTTGTACTTCGTTGTTGCCATACCCTTTTTCATTCAGTTTACTATAATCATCTCCTACAATAGAACGGGGATCAAACTCTTTGTTTACCCCATACTTATACATAGACTCATACTGCTTAAACACCGCCTCAAGTTGATTAAGAGGGATGCCATTGGCTGTAGCAAAATTTAACATTTGTTTTGCCCGGTTTATCTCTTCCTTCTCACTTTTAAATTCTTTCAGGTCTTTTTTGGTAAAATCTTTTTTACCCATCTCTTTCTGCAACAGTTGATATCCTTCCCAAATTTTACGCAAAATACTATAGCCTTGGCGAGCCTCCATGTATTGCTTTTGGTAAGCTTTCTTTACTTTTAAGAAATACTTGTATTCCTCTTTTTGTTTATCATCTAGTTTTTCCGCATCTACATTGGCAAATTTTTTCTCCAGACGAACAAGCTCACGTGTTACTTCATAAGTGTCAGCATCTACGTCTTTACCATCTTTACCGCCAATAAAGTCCCAACCGTTGATATCGTCTACATAACCATTATTGTCATCATCTTTGCCATTGCCTGCGATTTCTTTTTTGTTTACCCATATTTTACCTTTAAGGTCAGGGTGTTTAGTGTCTATTCCTGAGTCAATGACTGCTACAATGACAGTTTTAGATTTTTTTCTGCGCAACAACTTCTTATAAGCAAGCTCGGTGCTTATTCCCCGTACCTGGTCTTTTTTTTCATCTAGGTTAAACCAATTTTTGGGAGCTTTTTTGGTGGTATCGCCATTAGTGATCCAATAAAGCTGTGAATTCTTATAAATAAGATAGGTTTTCGGAGTAGATTTTTTAGATGTAGGCGTTTTTGCCGAAACTATGCCTACCTGTGCTATGATTAAGCCCAGTAAAACAATGCTTTTCAACTTCATATATATGCTATTTGAATGTTATTAATTATAATATAACGAATTAAGCAATCTTGCAAAAATAATTTGTTTATGCACGAGATTTTTCATTGTACATAACACATTTTTTTACGATTTACCCTTGCTGAGTAAAACTACAAAAATAACCTGCTTCATTAAACGACATGGCTGTTTGTTTCATTGGATTAATTTATTATTTCTGTTTTGTTTAGGAATGTGTCAACAACTAAATTATAATGAATGTAGTTATTTCATTTTATTCAATTAATTCTTTGCTTCACTTTTTAACATTAAAAAAAGGTGTATTTGTTAACTTTGAACAAACTTATTACTGTAAAATAACTCAATCCTTATGAAAAAAATTATAAGTAGGGTCTTAACATTTGCTTTATTTTTTTTGGTTTTACTGGTAATCAAGACACTGTACGACGCGGGTGTGTTTAAAAGCATCAAACCCCACTTTGCCGGATCAGAAAAAGTAGTTAAAACAGCTGGAGGTGCAGAAGACATCATTATCAACCGACAAAAAGAGGTTGCGTATTTGTCAGTAGATAAGCGCCGTACTACATTGGCTGGCAAGCCTACCCCTACTCCAGGTAGTATCTATTATTTAGACCTTAAAAAACCTGATGCAACACCTGTCAACATGTTGCCTGACTTTAAGCGAGAGTTTCACCCGCATGGCATGAGTTATTTTAGAACCTCTTCTGGCAAAGAACTACTATTTGTGGTAAACCACTCCAAACTAAACACCCATCAAACTATAGAAAAATTTGAGATTCGGGACACCCAACTTGTTTACCTTGAAAGTATACAACACAATTTGATGACCTCACCCAATGACGTAGTAGCAGTAGGTGAACGGCAGTTTTATGTAACCAATGACCATCGATACCTCAAAGGCTGGCTCCGAACTATGGAAGACTACCTTAAGTTGCCGTTAGGCTCGGTCAACTTCTATGATGGCAAAACAATGAAGGTGGCTACTTCTGGTATTGCTTACGCCAACGGGATAAATATTAGTTCTAACAAGAAAATGATTTTTGTTGCCTCTCCTACCAATGGTGAGGTGATAGTATATACTCGCCAACCTGACCACACACTAGAGTTGGTAGAAACGATTAAGGTACATACTGGTGTAGATAATATAGAGTTGGACGAAAAAGGTCATTTATGGCTAGGGTGTCACCCTAAGCTTTTTGCTTTTGTGGCTCACCAAAAAGATAGTCAGAAAAAATCACCCTCCCAAGTCATTGAAATTATATATCAACAGGAGGGTATTTATGAAGTAAAAGAAGTGTACCTCAACAACGGGAATAGCTTGTCAGGTTCAAGTGCTGCGGTGGCATACAAAGATCATTTATTGATTGGTGGAGTATTTGATAAAAAGGTTTTGTGGTGTAAAATGAAACCAACAACTAAAGATAGTTTACCCAAATAAGCACAAAGAACCAATGCTTTGAAGCATCGGTTCTTTGTGTGTAATTTATTTATTCTTCTTGATCAACTCATTCAAATCAGGTAGTTTTATTTCATCAAAAGGGCTTTTTTTCGCCATCGTTTTTTCTATTTCATCCGATTTGCGGGGAGCCATTGCCGACAAGTTTACCCAGCCTTTGTTGGTAATCAATATGTCATCTTCTATACGCACTGCTATGCCCCACCATTTTTTATCACAAGGGCTGCCCTCAGGTATATAAATACCAGGTTCTACCGTAATCACTGTGTTGTGTTTAAATGTTCCATAGCGTCCTTTGTCGTGTACATCTAACCCCAGATAATGCGAAGTACCATGCGGAAAGTATCGGTGATGGGTAGTAGCACTGGCAATGATACCTAGTTCAGCTAAGCCTTTATTAATTATTTTTACTGCGGCACGGTGGGGATCATTAAATGCGTTGCCTACTTTACACTGTTTAAAACCAGCTTCTTGTGCTTTATACACTAAATCATAAATGGCTTTTTGCTCTTTGCTAAACTTGCCATTTGCAGGAATAGTACGGGTTACATCTGCTGAATACCCATGATACTCTGCCCCTAGGTCCATCAAAACCAAATCATTGCCTAATTTAGGCTTGTTATTGGTAATGTAATGCAACACACAGCCATTGTGTCCAGCCCCTACAATAGAAGGGTAACCTTCATACTCTGCTCCGTACTTTTTAAATACATATTCATGAATACCTTGTACTTCGCTTTCTGACATCTGGGGCTTCATTGCTTTCATTACTTCTTTTTGGGCTATGGCCGAAATAAAAATGGCTTTTTTAAGCAAGATCAACTCCTCCTCGGTTTTAGTTTCCCGCAGCTGTGACATGAAGCGATGTAAAGTTTTGGTATCCAAATTATTATTAGGATCGTTTTTAGGGCGTTCTGCCTGTCCAGTCTGCATTTTTGATTTACTTTTAAACTGTTGTATCAAACGGTACAAGCCTCCATTGCGTACATCGTTGGGCAAACGATAATGTAACACTTTATTAAACCGGGTAAAGTCTATTGAGAAACCCCGAAACTTGTCGTTATTGTATACTTGGGTAAACCCTAATTTTTCTTTAGCCCCTTTGGTACCCAACCGTCGTCCTGTCCACATTTCCATATAGGCACTTTTGGGCTGTACAAATAACACTTCGTTGTACTTGTCGCCTGTGGCGCTGGTTTGTGCTTCTTTAAAAATCAATAACAAGGCATGGGGTTCACGATAGCCTGTCAGGTAATAAAACTCTGGGTCTTGATGATACACATATTCTACATCGTTGGCACGATTGCGTACGGGGTTGGCAAAAAACACTGCTACTGATTTGGCAGGCATCAGTTGCCTTAGGGCATCTCGTCTTTGTTTATGAAATGCCTTGTCAAGAAAGTCAGTCAGTTCATTTTGAGCTTGTGCTACACCAGCAGCCTGGTGCAACACCCAAAGTAACAAAAATATGCTTTTTAAGTTATTCATAGATCATTGGTTTTAATATATTGCCCCAAACTATAGTAAGTAAAACAATAAAAGTTACCCGTCAAACATCATCTCTGATCAGTACACTTCTTCAAAAACTTCACCTAGCAAGAGACCGCCAAAGCATTGGCATCTATACAACAGGATTTTCGCACAAGCAAAGGTGAAGCTAAAGTAGCACTGTAGCTTTGGCTTGCGGCACCGTTCACCAAGCACGAACTTTGTTTCCTTAGAGCACTTCATGTTTTCTGTTGTAGCAAGGCAAGCTTAGGAGAGCAAACTTTTCTTAGAGTTTACTGGTTATTAAAGCTTTTAGATACACAAAAAATATTATTTTGATAGTATTCTATTGATAGATTACCCCAAAACAAATGTATGTAAGGCACCCTTAAGTATAATTATACCTATAATAGTTGTTTTTATGCTATAAATCTGCAAAATTTGAATGTTTGAACTTACGTTTATTTGGCGCAAGGTTTGTATAAGAATTGTTTTGAAAAGCTCACTTGATTTTTTCTTTGCTCAAACAAAAAAAATCAATAACTTTCCAACAATTGTAAATGGTGTGTTCAATATGATAGACCATTTTAAAAGTTATATGCCATTTCAGGAATTTTATATCCCTCACAGGCATCTGATATTGCTCGCTAGAGAAAGGTCAAAATTTAGTCAAAAATAGTTGATTAATAACATGGAAAATTTACACATAGATCCTACGGACGAAGAACCAAGAGTTGATTTCAATGCAGAAAACGGAATACTTGAAATTTCAGGAAACTCTTACCCGGAAGATACTTCGTCGGTATTCAAACCAATTATTGATTGGCTGACCAAGTACACCGAAGGTAGTGGTAAAAAGGTACAATTCAACTTTAAGATGGAGTACTTTAACACCAGTACTTTTGTAAAATTTCAGAAAATACTCAAGTTACTGGAAGATTACCACCTCAACAACGACGGAGACGTAGAAGTAAACTGGTATTATGAGAAGAGTGATCTTGATATGTTTGATAATGGTGAAGATTATCAGGCAGATGTAGAGATTCCTTTTAACATGATTGCTTACTAAACTGCTGGTTTCTTATACTCGATTATATATGGCAAAGCCTTATTGTTGCATACCCTAAGTACTTAACAATAAGGCTTTGTTATACAGCTTTTATGAAGTAATTTCTTTCAATGCTTCACCATTTGCCTTGATAAAGTGAGCAATGTCTTCAT
Source organism: Microscilla marina ATCC 23134 (assembly GCF_000169175.1). NCBI lineage: Bacteria > Pseudomonadati > Bacteroidota > Cytophagia > Cytophagales > Microscillaceae > Microscilla > Microscilla marina. Next base: position 15,100 of record NZ_AAWS01000009.1, on the reverse strand, counting down.
CACTGAGCACATTAGACACAAACAAGGTCTCAAACTGTGAAGGAGCCAAGTATACGCCTTTTTGTAACATTGCCTGAAAGTACTTACCAAACAATGCTGTATCACAAGATTTAGCAGTTTCGAAGTCAGTCACCTTTTGGTCTGTAAAAAAGATACTAAACATCGATCCTATATGGTTGATAGTATAAGGTAAGCCTAAGCTCTCTACATTTTGTTGCATACCTGCTACCATTTTTATCGCTGTATCTTCTACTTCTTTATATACCAAAGGGTTTTCGTTGAGGTATTGCAACATGGTCAAGCCTGCTGCCATAGCCACTGGGTTGCCTGATAAAGTTCCTGCCTGATATACAGGACCTACTGGAGACACAAAGTCCATCAACTCTTTTTTACCACCATAAGCGCCTACTGGCATACCACCACCTATAATTTTACCTAGAGTAGTCAAGTCAGGTTTTATATTAAACAACTCCTGAGCACCTCCTCTTGCCAAACGAAAGCCTGTCATTACTTCATCAAAAATTAATACAATGCCTTCCTTGTCACACAATTGGCGTAAGCCTTCCAAAAACCCTTGATTAGGTAAAACAGCTCCCATATTACCCGCTACAGGCTCTATGATAATAGCTGCTACATTGCCTTGGTTAGCATCTGTCAAAGTTTTTACTGCTTCAAGGTCGTTAAATGGAGCCGTTAATGTATCTAGGGCTACCCCTTTGGTTACCCCAGGGCTGTTGGGTTCGCCCATAGTAATAGCACCGCTACCTGCGGCAATCAAAAATGAATCGCCATGCCCATGATAACAACCTTCAAACTTGATAATTTTCTCGCGGTTGGTATACCCTCTTGCCAAGCGTATGGCGCTCATACAAGCCTCTGTACCAGAGTTTACCATACGTACTTTTTCTACCGATGGCATCATGTCTACAATCAACTCGGCAATGGTTACCTCTTTGGCAGTAGGCGCGCCAAATGATAATGAGCTTTTCACTGCTTCAGCCACTGCTTCCCCAATGGCCGGAAAGGCATGCCCCAATATCATTGGTCCCCATGAGTTGATCATATCTATGTAACGATTATCATCTTGATCGTACATATAAGCACCCTTGGCTGACTTAATAAACAACGGGTTACCTCCTACGGCTTTGAAAGCCCGCACCGGAGAGTTTACTCCACCAGGGATAGATTTTTGTGCCTGGTTAAATAATTCTTGACTCTTGGCTGTATTCATATAAGTATGTTAAATTTCTTCTGAACAATTAAGTACCCGAAATAGAGAATTATTATTAAATAAGGCAAGTAAGACTCCATGAAATGGGTATTGAAAGAAGAACAGATGATGAGATAAAAAAAGAAAAGTTGATTTCTGGCAAGTAATGCACTTTTTTTCGGTAAAAATGATTATCTTAAGATTTATGAACAGCGCAAATGCTCAACAAATAGCCAAAATTGAACAATTGCTGCAAACCGGACAAAACCAAAACATTGAGCTGGCTTTTGTCATAGCTAAGGGGTTTGGAGTAGGCATTGATCAATTAATGAAGCAGTCGTTGCTAGCACACCCATATTTTTGCCTACAGTATTTTCCTGGCTTATACCAACAATCTAAGATGTTGTATTTTAGCAATGCTCAAATGAACAGCTTACCCGAAAATATTGGGCTATTATCACACACCGAAGTATTAAAATTGGTAGGGAACCTACTCAGTTCCTTGCCTGAAAGCATTGGCAACCTGCCAAATTTACACGAACTCCACCTTACTCATAACCACCTTACTCAATTACCTGATAGTTTGGGGCAACTCCACCAACTCCGCAAGCTTTACCTGGGTTATAATCAACTGACCCAACTACCCAACAGCTTATACCGAGCGTCTCAATTACACAGTTTATACCTACACTATAACCATCTACAGGCGTTGCCTGATACTTTCGGCAAGTTTAGCCAACTCGAAGAATGTTATTTAAATGCCAACAAACTCACCGTATTGCCTGATAATATTGGTACTCTTAAACATTTGAAAACACTCACTTTACACAATAACCAGTTAACTATTTTGCCTGAGAGCATAGGGGAGCTTGCCCAATTACAAATGCTTGATTTATCGTCTAATTATCTCACAAGCTTACCCAATAGCATCAGGCAACTTCAATCATTGCAAACGCTCAATCTAAGGTTTAACCAATTTACTAGTTTGCCTCCTGAGATAGGGCATTTGTATTACCTGCAAAAGCTCATTCTAAAAGATAATCCTTTGACTCAATTTGAGCGAGAAAAAATAAGGGAATTACTTCCTCATACCCGTATTGTGTTTTAAACAAAGACATAAAAAAAACCTCTGATAAACTCAGAGGTTTAAGTCGATTAGTTTCTTGTAATAACTTATTATTAGTTTCCACCTAAGGTATTAACTTGCTTCAACACCCCTTTTTCAAACTTAACTATAGGTACAAACTGATTGTCATTGCCTCCCCTAAAATCAAAAACAGTAATTAACCGCCCTTCTTTAGGCGCCTTATTTTGCAAAATATTCTTTAATGAATTTTTTACTCCATAGGTTTGCAACAAACCGCCAAAATAATGAGTAAGGTCATACCCTACACAAGCATAATTGTTGGGAGCTACTTTTGTAGATTTCTTGTACTCTTGATAAAACTTAGAAGCATTAACAACAGCCTTGGGCAAAAACTCCGTGTTTATAATGTGAACATTGTGGCGTTCATACTGTACAGAATCCATTTTCTGAAACTTTAACCAAGAATCAAGGGCAATTACTGGGGCTTTTATTTTTAGTTCTTCCATAGCATTCAGCATTTTAGAAGCTACCAACTGACTACTACTACTTACAAATATATGTCCCACCTCGGTTGGTTTTACCTTTTGCAACATTTCTTTGAGTTGTGTAATATTAGCAGTACCCAATTGCTCAAACTGAGCCACCTCTCCACCGTTATCTTCTATTGCTTTTTTATGGTTTTCTGCCATTTTTTTATTTTGGGTAGATCGTCCATAAAAAATCATTGCTTTCTTACTACCAAGCTCTTTCATAGCAAACTCTCCTGATTTTTTACCTTGCGTTTCTATCGTGGGTTCATACATCAGGGTAAAATCGTTTTTTATCAATACTGACTTATTAGAAATTGGGTTAATAATGTTGATGCGATGCTTTGCGGCAAATTCAGCTACCTTGACAAACTGATCATCGAACAAAGGTCCTACGATTAAATCTACATTAGTAAAGTTTGCCTCGCTTAAAATAAGGTTTAAAGTATCTTCCCCTTTACGCAACACATCAAATGCAATCAAATTGAGTTTTACTCCAGTCGTGTCCAATTCTTTTTTTGCTAGGCGCATTCCTTGATACAAACTTGCCGATATACGGCTCAAAAGATTACGTTGACGCGATTTGAGTATTTCGAGGTTAAAAGGGAGAATGACAGCGATGTTATACTCTTTTTTAATGTAGCGTTTGCCCTTAATTTTTTGTGATTTTGGGCGCTCTAGTTTCATACTTTCAATCAGGGCTTCCATCATCTCCAGGTCTTCGAGGTTTTCAGAAGTAGCTGCAATTTTATTTACCAATACTTGCGCTATTACTTTGTCGCTGGCATTTTCTTTCTGTACCTTTTTCAAAGTAGGCAAGTCAAGCGATACCAGATAAAACCCCTTCATATTGACAATATCTTGCTGCATTTTCTCAGCTTGAATTCGATTTAGGTATTTTAAGGCATTGGTATAGTCTTTTTCTCTGAAATAAATATCACCAAAGGCATAATACACTTCCTCTTTATTTACCCAATCAGGAAAACGTTCAACCAAACGGGTAAAGGTTTGTTTTGCTTCTTCTAACTGATTATTTTTCAAAGCGGCTAACCCATAATAGTAATAGGCAAACTCTTCATATACATTTTTTTTCAAAGGAACCATCAAGGTTTTAAATCGGACCATTGCCTCCGTAAATTTCTCATCAACCAATAGTTTTTTGCCCTCCTGATAGGTTTTATACATTTGTTTTTTGCTTTGAGCAAATACAGTATTTGGCAAAAACAGTCCAATTAAAACAAGTATTTTTAAATATTTCATCCTTTTTATAAAGTTGTGGCAAGAACAAACTCACCATTCATAATGTTTCGTTTAGGTACTATGTATTTACTTATAATTGTAAGGGTTGCAAAATTAGGAAAAAGTGTCATAAAGCCTGCTTACCTGTCCTCTCTTTTTGGTTAGTTGTTGCAGTTACTCATTGGTTAACATTATCTTCCATAAATTTTAGAACCACTTACCAATCGTCAAAAACATTTATGATCAAAGTATTATTACTCCTACATATACTTATAGAACTAGGTGCAGGTTTATTATTTATATTGGCTCCTCAGGCAGTTCCTGGACTTCCAGAAATAAAAGGGATAGGACTAAACCACCTTGCTTCGTATGGCTATGCAGCCTTGGCTCTAGCCGCTTTAGGTGGCTCTACCCTATTCTATTACTATCGAGAAGGGGCTTTAAGTAATGGGTTGTTTACCCTTGCTATTTTTCATAGTTGTATATCTATAGCCCAAATAAACACTCCACTTATTCCTTCCATGTACATTGAACCTATGCTCGTTCACGGGTTGTTTGCGGTGTTGTTTTGGAGGTACTACTGGCGTGAACGATGATCCATAACTAATTCCAATCCATTTGTTTACGTGCTGCCCAATAGTCTTCTGGGATTTGCACCAAAGGATTCAATATTTCACTGGCTTCTTCGTCCCATACCACATCCAACGCTGTCAGGTTTGACTTAAGGTGCTCAGGGTTGGCAGCACCACTCAATACCACATTTACAAAAGGTTGTTTAAGTACATAGGCCAATGCCAATGCATCTACAGTAGTATTCAAGCGATCTGCTTGTGTCTTTAACAACTGCCACTCAGGCTTTAGGTGTACATCTGTATTTCTAAAAGTAAGTCTCCCATTTGCCAAAGCCTCTTTTACGACTACTCCTAAACCTTCGTTGTGCGCCATAGTTAACGCTGGCGCCACTGACTTCTCCAGCAAGTTAAAAGTAGCTTGGACCACATCAAACAAACGTACGCCTTCTATTTCAATGGCAAGGGCTTTTTCCAAAGTAACTGCCTGGTCTATCCCACTTAAAGATAAACCAATTTTTACTCCACGAGCTTTGAGCTGCGCCAAACGTCGCAAAACTTGAGTATTCTCTAAAACTTTACTCTCTAATGTCGCCGAATGAATTTGGTATAAATCGGGGTTCTTTCCCAGGCTTTGGCGGGTTTCCAACACTTGTTTTTGTAACACTACCAGCGAGTGATCCTTTATCTCATGTACTTTTGCATTCACCTGCCAATTGGCAGTATAAGTATACCCCCACTTAGAAGCTACAAAAGGAAGTTCTACCATCTGTTTCTTTGACTCTAACCAAGCTCCCAAAAATGCTTCTGCTTTGCCATAAGATCGTGCTGCATCAAAATAACGAATGCCTAAACTCCAGGCTAAATCCAACATTTGGCAAGCATGCCACTGCATGGCACCTGTATTATAATTACTTTTTAAATCTTCGGCGTGCCCCAGGTTAATGTAGCCTGGTCTGCCTAAAGCTGCTAGTCCTAAACCAATTTTTGACACTCTGGGACCTATTTTACCCAAAGTAGAATATTTCATCATCATATTTATTTTAGTTTTAAAACAGATAAATGATTTGCTTCTTCCTTGTTTGTATGCTGGTATTTTACGTAATAAAACACAAAAAGAAAAACCATCAAATTCATTTTAGCAAATGAACCTGATGGTTTTTATATATAAAATATGCCTACCTATATTTAAGCAGGCATTTCATTAGGCTTATATAAAGCAATGTGTTCTTTCTCTCCTGATCGTCGATACCCTCTGTACATTCCTACAGTATTAAACGCAATAGATATATTACCTGTAGTATCTATTGCTATCAAACCGCCTTCTCCCTGAAGGTGGGTTTGTTTCATTTTTTCGTGAATCAAATAGTTACTGGCCTCTTCTAGTGACAAACCTTTGTATTCCATCAAGCAAGATATATCATAGGCAGATACGGCCCTTAAAAATGGCTCTCCGTGTCCAGTACAAGATACTGCACAAGTGGCATTATTGGCATAGGTACCCGCCCCAATGATAGAGCTGTCGCCAATGCGCCCATATTTTTTATTGGTCATTCCTCCGGTAGAAGTTGCTGCGGCTACGTTTCCGTTCTTATCAAGCGCTACTGCACCTACAGTACCAAATTTTTTTGCATTATCTTTTGAGTGATCTAAACGATAGGTATTAGAAGCTTTTATTTTGCGCCACTCGTCATACCTAAACTGATCAAAAAAGTATTCGTCAGGTTCGAAAGCCACATGGTATAATCGCCCAAACTCCTCGGCACCTTTCCCATGTAAATATACATGCCCCGACTTTTCCATAATTTTACGAGCCAACACTACCGGGTTGCGTACATTCTTTACTCCACAGGCAGCTCCTGCGTTTAGGTCTGCCCCATTCATAATAGCTGCTTCTAGCTCGTGTGTTCCGTCATTTGTAAATACAGCACCTTTGCCTGCATTAAAAAAAGGGGAGTTTTCGAGCACCATTACAACATGGCTTACCACATTGACTGCCGCCTCGCCATCTCCCAGCAGGTAATATCCAGCTTCTACTGCTTCGTATAAAGTATCGCGGATTCCTTTCTCGATCTCGGCTGTATATAAATCAGGAGTAATTGTTCCTGCACCTCCATGTACAACAATGGCGAAATTCGACATGCTTACTATAAGTTTTAAGCTACTATGCTTAGGTAATAGTATCTATTAATTTAAATTCTTTGTGATTCTCTTGTATGCATATTCTATGCCCTAAATATCTGGCTTTAACATAATCCAGCAAAAAAGCCAGGTACAAAAGCACTTATACATTTTATTGTATTTATTTTATGCATTCGTTCAAAGATATGTTATTCCACTATAATTCTATAATTTTGTGCAGCTAATTTGCATAAAGAAGCTTTTTTTAACTCAAAAAAAGCTTCTTATTTAAAACTTTCAGTACTGAGTTATTTTATGTGGCATTGCCTATAATTTACCCTATAGGTATTGTCTAATTCATAGTGAAAATATTGCCTAACCAACCACTTTTTTTAAACAATCAGAATGTCTAAAGGTGAGTCTATATCACAAGTATAAAGCTGTATAGAAACAAAGGAAGGTTGGTTGGTTTTTGCCATCACAGTTGCTGTAGCTCCATCAAGGCTACTTAGTAAATCAGTCCACACGCCACAATTAAACCCAACGAGTTTTAAACTGAAACTATTATGCAAAGGACATTCAATGATGACTAAAACCCTTGAAGGGAGGAATTCAAGAGCTTTAATCAACATTATGAATGAATACTCATAGGAATTTAGTATTGCAATAAACAGTTTGTAAAATCAGCTAAAAATACAATTTAGGTGGTGCCTGACTTCATTTTTTCAGCATTATCTGCCAAACGCAAGCTCTCGATAAAATCAGCAATTTCACCATCCATCACGTTGGGCAAGTTGTGTACAGTATATTTGATGCGATGATCTGTAACCCTTCCTTGTGGATAATTATAAGTACGGATTTTATCTGACCTATCACCACTTCCTACCATTGACTTACGCTGTGCACCTAACTCTTCTTGCTGTTTCGATAACTCAATTTCATACAATTTAGAGCGCAGCACTTTCATTGCTTTAGCTTTGTTCTTAATCTGTGATTTTTCATCTTGGCAAGATACCACAATGCCCGTAGGAATATGAGTAAGACGAACCGCTGAATAAGTAGTGTTGACAGACTGTCCACCAGGTCCTGACGAACAGAAATAATCACTTCTTACATCACTTGGGTCAATGTTTACCTCTACGTCTTCCATTTCGGGCAATACTGCCACACTGGCTGCTGATGTATGCACTCGTCCTTGAGTTTCGGTAGCAGGCACACGTTGTACTCGGTGTACTCCCGACTCATACTTCATCATTCCATACACGTCCTCACCTGAAATAGAACACACTACTTCCTTGAAACCGCCCGAACTACCATCAGTAAAGTCCATTAATTCAAACTTCCACTTTCGTTTTTCAGCAAATCGTTGATACATTCTTAGCAAATCACCCGCAAAAATAGCTGCTTCATCGCCTCCGGCTCCACCACGAATCTCAAGAATCACATTTTTACTATCATTTGGATCTTTGGGAATCAATAGCGTTTTTAACTCTTCCTCTATTTTCTCTTTTTGAGGATTTAACTCTTCCAGTTCCATTTTTGCCATTTCCTTCATTTCAGGATCTTTTTCAGTTGACAAAATTTCTTTGGAAGTATCTATATTCTCTAGTACAATCTTATATTCATTATACTTTTCAACAACTTTTTCTAAGTCTTTATATTCTTTAGTCAGCTTGGTATACAAGTCCATGTCTTGTATAGTTTCAGGCTTTACGATCAACTGACCTACTTCATCAAATCTTTCTTTGATTGCTTCTAACTTGTCAATCATAATATATTTTTATGTATGAAAACTACTCAAAATTCAAAAAAATAACGCAAATATAAAAACAAGTACTCACACCTGTGCATGAACAGGTGAGAACATTATTATAGATTTTGTTATTTATTTTGAAAATAAAATTAAAAATTGGTTTTAGCTTAAAAAACACTAAAAAGAGCTGTTTACCATCATAATTGCAAAATATAAGCAATTACAGGTGTTAAATTGTGCAGCTTTTTGTACATTTAGGGAGGGAAAAAGGGGTATAACTAAAACAGAGCAAATTTCATAATATTCATGAGAATTGTTTTTGTAAGATATTTGGTACAAGTGTAACTTCCACCATACGAAAACCAATGGGTAAAGTTGCGTGTTTGATGGTATTTCAATACTTTTGCACAGATAGTTGTATTTTTTTCAGCAAAAATACAACTATGCCTTAACTATGCGAATAAGTTTTAAACAAATTTTCGGACTAAATACATAGTATTCCCAATGAAAAGTGTAAAAATAAGTGCACTTGTTGTTCTTCTGTCAATGCTCTTCTCTAGTCTTGCTTTCAATGCATCGGCACAAATCAGAGATTATAGGTTTCATACAGTGTTTATCTATAATTTTACCAAGCTCATCAAATGGCCTAAAAACTATCAATCAGGAGATTTTGTAATTGGTGTATTAGGCAACTCACCTATCATACGCGAATTACAAAAGATGGCTGCACGAAAGACAGCTGGAATGAAAAGACAAAGGATTGTTATTAAGAGGTTTGGCAGCTTGTCTCAAATCAACAATTGTCACATACTGTTTATTCCAAGTTCAAAAAGTTCTTATTTACCTACTATCAATCAAAGTTTTCCCCGTTCCCCCATGCTGGTAGTTACCGAAAAGCGTGGAATGGCTCAATCGGGAAGTGGTATCAATTTTGTTCTTAGGAACGGTAGATGGCGATTTGAGCTTAACCAAAACGCTACGGCAAACCGTGGCTTGATTGTCTCACGAAACTTGAAAAGATTTGCCATTCCAGTAATGGGTAAATAGCAAACATAATCATACAAAATGTAGTTATTTATCTGTTTAGTGTAAACGATATAAAAGAAAAGCCTTGAAAAGGCTTTTTTTTGTTTATATTTGTATATACTCTCAATGTCAGTCAATTACAGATTTTATAGCTACCTTTTGTCATGACAGATATCACACAAAAACCTACAAAAAAAAGACGTAAAACGGGGTTTACCCTATCTATTAGCCAACGTATACTCGCTGGTTTTGCCATTCTTATATTCTTTTTTATGTCTAATGCTACTTTTAGTTTGATTACACTAAGAGATAGTGCCGCCATTACCAAAAACTCTTACAATGTGGTGAACCCTTCTCTCGAAGAAATAAGAAACTTTAAACTATTGGTTACCCAATCGCGCATGTATACCATTAGTTGGATTTCTTCACGTACCAGTGATGATGATAAAGACTCATTAAAAAAGATTCATAATGATTACCCTGAGTTTAAAGATAAGTTGGTACAGCTTCAAAGTAAGTGGGAAAATAAGCAATTGGCAAAGACACTTGATCAGGTTTTCACCAACTTTGAGAGGCTCCAGAAGATACAGAAGGAAGAGATTATGAATAAGATCGTGGAGTTTGACGATTACGAGGATTTAATCACTACATCAGTAGCTTCTGAAATTGTTGATAGTCAAATTTTTCCTTTATATAAAAAAATCATTGCTCAACTTGATCAAATAGCACTTCAGAAAAAGAAGGAAACAGAGAATTCACAAAAAGACTTGATCGACTCCATTAAAAACCAACAGTTACTCACCATCATTCTGGCTGTATTATCTGTAATGGTTGGGTTGGGAGCATATTTTATTACTCGCCGTAATATTGTAGATCCGATCAAGTACATCAATAGTGTATTTGTAAAACTTGGTACTGGAGAGCTTCCTTCTGAACAAGGTTACCCATTCAAAAAAGACGAAATTGGAGAAATGGCAGACTCTGCCGGAAAGCTGGTAAACGGATTACGAGAAACGTCCCGATTTGCCGAAAATATTGGTAAAGGTAATTACCAGGCATCATTTACTCCTTTGAGTGACAAAGATGTATTAGGAAACGCACTACTGGAGATGCGTGACAACTTGGCAAAAGTGGCTGAAGAGGATCGTCGCCGTAACTGGTCTACAACAGGACTCGCAAGATTTGGTGAACTGGTAGGTAAAAAAGCTACTGATCTTAAAAATCTATCAGATTTGATTATATCAAACCTGGTAAAATATGTAGAAGCCAATCAAGGAGGATTGTTTATCGTGGAAGACTTAGACAATAAGTCAGACGAAATGTATATGTCGCTTGTATCTTGTTATGCCTGGGATTCTAAAAAATACCTTGAAAAACGTGTTTATCGAGGAGATGGGCTCACTGGACAAGCTTGGCAAGAAGGAGAAACGATTCACCTTACCGAAATACCAAATGATTATGTAAGTATTACTTCGGGACTAGGGGAAGCTAACCCCAGAAGTTTATTGATTGTACCTTTGAAACTAAATGAAGAGGTTTTTGGGGTCGTAGAGTTGGCATCATTTAACGTGTTTGAGGAGTATGAAGTAAAATTTGTAGAGAATATTGCAGAAAGCATTGCCTCAGCAATTGCCTCTGTAAAAACTACCGAACGTACCAACCGTTTGCTAGATGAATCTACTATGATGACAGAGCAAATGAGAAGTCAGGAAGAAGAGATGCGCCAGAATATGGAAGAGCTACAGGCTACCCAAGAAAGTACAGAAAAGTCACAATATGAATCTAAAGAGGTCAATGAGTTGTTAGAACTGACAAATTTGGTTATCAGAACTGACACAAGGTTTTTTATTACTTCTGCCAATGAACTTACTGAGGCTAAGCTACAATATGAAACGGCCGAACTGAAAGGAATGGCCATTGAGCATGTATTTGAGTCTTATGACAAAGTAGAATATGCTAAATCACGCCTTACAAAAGGACATAAATACAGTGAGTTTTTATACCTCAATACCAAGTCATCTGACAGAATTATGGTAAAGGTAAACGCCGCTGCCATCAGAAACGAAAAAGGAAAAATTCAACATTATCTATTTTTACTGAATGACATTTCAGGAATAAACGCCGAAATTGCATGACAATAAAAAATCATTTTCTTAACATATTTAAGCATGCTTTGCATGCTATTTTTTTGCTCAGTGTTTTTACTACACTGAATGCATGCCAAAAAAAAACGCTCAAAGATTATGGGCACGATATGGAAGCGATCAATAGTGCAATAAAAAATCGTAAGATTCAACGTATATCAGAACCAGAGTTCAAAGAATGGGTAGGTAAAAAAGGAGGGGAAATAAGCCGTTTAGCGCAAAAATACCTCAACCGGGCAACTACCAAGGGGATAGAAGAAAAAACGATTGCCTCCTCGAAAGAGTTTAGCCGTCTTTTGCCAATCGATCACATAGACTCGTTGGCAAAAAAATATCAGGTAAACATAGAAGCCATCAACTTTGAGCGCAAATCGCTGGATGATTTATACCCCATAGAAGCTCAACTCCTTACTAAATTTAAAAATGAGGAAATCGCTTTAAAACCAGGCATTCAATACGCAGAAAAACGTCGAAAATTTTTGTTTATAGCTCCTATTTATCTTAACGGTTCGGTAGGTATGTGGAGTGTCCACTTTGACAGAAATACCGTAATCAAACAAATCACTAAAGAGCGACAAGATAAAAAGAAAAGAAGACGCAGAAAGTAATTCATTATGACAATAAAAATGCCCTTGTAACAACAGATAGTTACAAGGGCATTTTTGTATAATATATGAAAACCAAAATTTACATCTTATAAAACATCCACTTTCCTATTTCTTTGAAACTCACCTTTTTACCATACATCAATACACCTATTCGGTAAATACGCCCAGCAAGCCAGGTAATAGTTATAAACCCAATGATTAACAATGTCATAGAGAGCACAATCTCCCAGGCAGCTACTCCGTAAGGAATGCGTAACATCATAGCCACAGGCGAAGTAAAGGGAATCATTGACATCCAAAATGCCAAGGGACCATTGGGGTCTTTGATAATAGCTGATGCTGCTACAATAGAAAATATCAGTGGCAGAGATATGGGCATTACAAATTGCTGTGTATCAGTTTCGGTATCAGCTGCTGAGCCTACTGCGGCAAACATGGCACTGTAGAGCAAATAGCCACCAATAAAGTAAAACAAAAACGACAGGATCACGCTAGTCAATGGAATTGTTTGAAGAGCATCCATCATTTTAGTGCCTTTAGATGTTTGCTCAACTATTTTGGCTTGGGTGGCAGGATCGGTATTTTTCATCATTCTTTCAGTAGTCTGTTGGGTTACCTTATCTTTATCCATCACCTGAAACACCACTGTAGTAATGGCAATGGTAAGGCCAATCCAAAGTACAAACTGGGTAAGGCCAATAAGGGCTACACCTATAATTTTTCCCATCATCATTTGAAAAGGTTTTACCGAAGAAATCATTACTTCTATAATGCGACTCACTTTTTCTTCTATTACTCCTCGCATAATTTGTACACCATATAAGAATATGGCAAAGTAAATCAGAAACGCCGCCACATACCCTAAAATAAAAGCAGCAGTAGCGCTACTCTCCTGTCCTTTGAGGTTTTGGGTTTCAATAGATACGTCAGTTTTGATGCCACTCAACACTTTTTGATCTATTCCCGAATTAAGTAGCTTTATATTCTCAGTCGCTTGTCGAACAGCTTTCTCGACGCTTCTTTGAATATCTACACTCACACTCTTTTCAGAAAACAGTTTAATACCTGATAAGTCGTTAATGGTTGTTTTAGGAATATACAACAACGCGGTATAGGTAGATTTGGGAAGTTTTTTCTTTGCTTCAGCCAATGCATCTTTTATATAAACAAACTTGAGGTCGCTCTTTTTCTCCAATTTTTTTTCAAAAATCCCACTCTCATCCAACACCCCTATTACTTTGCCCTTATTTACGTTTTTGTCAAGCAGAACAGGTCCAATCAAAAGTCCCGCAAATAACAAAGGGGCAAGTAAAGTCATAATCACAAATGATTTTTTTCTTACCCTTACCAAGTATTCTCGTTGTATAATTAATAATATCTTGTTCACGGTTGTTAATTTTAAATAAAGATGAATGTTTTAAGACTGGTTATTCACCACTTACTAGTTTGATAAATATATCATTGATACTTGGAATACGCTCTTGAAAAGCCTGAACACTTACCTGTGTGATAAGTTGCGCTAGTAAATCGTTGGGAGAGACCGTGTTAGAATCCAACTGAATTGCTGTTCTTTGTAGGTGTTCACCCAAACTTGTGGTTTCTTTTATTTTAAAATGTTCGCTCAAGTCTCCATTGAGTTGCCCTTCATAGTCTACCAGGTAGGTATTGGTTTTATAAGTATCTTTTACCTCTTTAGTTTTACCTTCCAATACTTTTTGTGACTTGTTGATCAAAGCAATGTGGTCGCAAAGCTCTTCTACTGACTCCATACGATGGGTAGAAAATATAATGGTGCTTCCTTGCTCTCTTAATTTAAGTATTTCGTCTTTGATAAGGTTAGCATTTACTGGATCAAAACCAGAAAAGGGTTCATCCAAAATAATTAATTTGGGTTGGTGTAAAACCGTAGCAACAAACTGTACTTTTTGTTGCATTCCCTTTGACAAATCCATCACATTTTTCTTCCACCAGGGTTTCATTTCAAATTTTTCAAACCATAACTTAATCCTACTCAGTGCTTCTTTACGGGGTAAGCCTTTGAGTTGTGCCAGGTATAAAAGTTGTTCACCTACTTTCATTTTTTTGTACAAACCACGTTCTTCGGGTAAATACCCCATATTTCGTACATGTTGGGGCTCCAAAACTTGTCCATCGAAAGTAACTGTTCCTTGGTCTTTGCTTATGATTTGAGTAATGATACGAATCAAGCTTGTTTTTCCAGCTCCATTAGGGCCTAACAAACCAAATATAGATTGGGCTGGAACACTGATCGAAACATCTTTTAGTGCCTGATGATCAGCGTAGTTTTTATAGATATTTTTAACTTCTAATATATTGTTCAATTTTATTCACAGGTTTAGTTGTCAACAATCAGTGTCTGTTTAGACAATGTATGGTATTAGTGGAGTCAAATTTATATTTCTTACAAGTTTTGAAAAAAATATCAAGATAAAGCCTTTTTGCCGAATAAAGTTCAGGCTTTACGGCACAAAGTTATCCACAAATTTGGCATATAGCCTCTGATAATAAAGTATTCAAAATCAATGTAATAGCTAAAAATGTGGATAACCTTTTTATATTACCCCGTTACTCTTGTTCATAAGGTGTGGAAAAAATGTGGATAACCCTAGACAGTAATGTGGATAACTTCTCTGAAGTTGTGAGTAAGTAATTTAATAAATACATTCCTACGGAACATTTTTTGCTATAGTTATCAACAATTATTCTGCTATGAATAATTAATTTCCAAACAAATTCTCCTTTTTTTTCGCCCTATCTACACATTGCCAAACTTACAAAGGCTCCTTCTAAGCAAG